>JBBSHD010000329.1:0-2959 GCA_038253455.1 Terriglobales bacterium
AGTCGGTGCAGGCGACGGTCTCAGGGTTCGCTCCCGAACTGATGACCGAAGGCTTGAATGAATCCGATGCGGGCAGCATCGCACTCAACGCCCTTGATTATGGGCGCCTGGAATCACTCCTCGAAGGCAAGAACGTAGTCGCCATCGGCCCCGGAGTCGGACGCCATCCTGAAACTGCCGCATTCGTTCGCTCCCTGCTGCAGCGGTTGAACGATCTCAAATTTCGTAAGGCGGGCCAGCCGAAATTATGCGTCGTGCTCGACGCCGACGGGCTCAACGCATTCGAGGGCGAGACCAGCATGCTGCAAGGGGATAACATCAGGCTGATCGTAACCCCGCATCCTGGCGAGATGGCACGCCTTGCCGGATTGAGCATCGCGCAGGTACAGGCCGATCGCATCAACGTGGCCCGGAAATTCAGCGATGAGCACAAGTGCACTGTCGTGCTGAAGGGCCATCGCACCATTATTTGCTTCCCCAGCGGGAAGCCCGCCGCGGAATCTCGACTCTGGGTGAATACCAGCGGCAACCCGGGCATGGCTACTGGCGGCACCGGTGACATCCTCACCGGAATCACCGCGGGGCTGCTCGCCCAGGCGGCGCGCGCGCGCTCGAAAACCGGCGGCGCGAATAAGGCAACCGGCGGCGATGATGCAGCCGACGAGCATGCGGGAACGGCCACGGCGGTCAAAGCCGCGGTGTACCTGCACGGCGCCGCGGGAGACATCGCCGCCAGCGGCTGGGGACAAGGCGGGTTAATGGCCACCGATCTGCTGGCCACCCTGCATCATGCATTCGCCACCGCGCGCCGCTCGTTGAACTCGAGCATCACCTATCTGCAACCGGGCCGCAGTCCTGAACCGGAACTTTGAGGAAGGTTTTGCCTGTGCCGGAAATGCTACCGGTTTTGCTACAATCGCGCCATAATCCCATGCGCACTCTACTGATCATCGCCCTTGCCCTGGCCACCGCCCACGCTGACGAAGGCCATCATCATGCTTTGACCGCCGATGAGCTCGGCTCGGTCCATTTCCAGAATTCCTGCCAGCCCGGTCTGGGCAAGGATTTCGATCGCGCCGTCGCTTTGCTGCATTCATTTCAATACGAACAGGCAAGAGGGGCTTTCAGTGCGATCACCGCCGCTGACCCGCAGTGCGCCATGGCGTGGTGGGGAATCGCGATGACCCACTATCACGGGATGTGGGGCAATGGCGACACCGCCCAAGGACGGGTCGCCATCGAAAAGGCGAAACAAGCGGCGGCCGAAAATGATATGACCACGGCGCGCGAGCGGGCCTACATCGATGCCCTCG
Source organism: Terriglobales bacterium (assembly GCA_038253455.1). Taxonomy (GTDB): domain Bacteria; phylum Acidobacteriota; class Terriglobia; order Terriglobales; family Acidobacteriaceae; genus JBBQWT01. Next base: position 1,314 of record JBBSHD010000329.1, read on the forward strand.
ATGAAATTTATAAGGATCCGGTGCAGCACCCCGATGCGTTCGAACAAAAGATGGCAGCTCTGCAGGCCGCTGAACCTGGCGACATCGAGGCAGCGGTTTTCCACGCGATGACTCTGGCCATCACCGCGCCCAAGACGGATAAGACGTTTGCCAACCAGCGCAAGTGCGGAGAAATTCTGGAGCCGCTGTTCGTCAAGTTTCCCCACCATCCCGGAGTGGCGCACTACATCATTCACTGTTACGACAATCCCGTTCTCGCCGCCAAGGGATTGGTTGCCGCGCGCTCCTACGCGCGCATCGCTCCGGCATCCGCCCACGCCCAGCACATGCCGTCGCATCTTTTCACCCGTGCCGGCCTATGGGATGAGGCCATCGAATCGAACAAAAAATCGGCGGCGATGGCTGCCCAGGCGGAAAAAGTGTCAGTGAACGGCGAAGCCCGCGACCAGCGCCTGCACGCCATGGATTACCTCGAGTATGCCTACCTGCAATCGGGAAAAATCAGCCAGGCGGCCGCCGTACTGGCCGAGTTGAACGTGCTCACATCCGGCCCGGGAAAAACCGCGGCCGGTGATTACGCGGGTTCAGCCATCCCCGCGCGATACGCTTTGGAACGCGGCGACTGGAAACAGGCCAGCGAGCTGAAGGTGAATAAGAATGCCGCGCCCTGGGTGCAAGCCATCACCTGGCAGGCGATCGGCGAGGGCAGCGCCCGCTCCGGCAATCCGCAGCGCGCGGAAGCGGCCGAACAAGCGTTGTTGTCATTGCGGCACAACCTGGCCAGTGAGAACCCCTACTGGTCACGCCAGGTCGAGGTGCAACGCGAGGAAGTTGCCGCGTGGCGCATCGCCCAGGCCACGATTGCCCAGGCCAGCGACAACGCCATAGCCCAGATGCGGGCCGCAGCGGATCTCGAAGAAAGCATGGACAAGAATGCAGTCACCCCCGGCGCCGTGATTCCCGCGCGGGAAATGTTGGCCGAGTTCCTGCTGCAGGCCAAACAGCCGGCCAAGGCCCTGGTGGAATACCAAGCGGTGTTGAAAACCGCTCCCAACCGCTTCAACGCCCTGTATGGCGCCGGCACCGCGGCCGAACAAGCTGGCGACAACGTGACCGCCGCCGCGTATTTCAAGAAGCTCACCGAAATTGCCACCGGAAATGAGCGCCCGGAGCTGGCGCAGGCCCGCAAGAAAATCGTTCTGGCTATGAAATAAGAGCAACATTCCACTTCAGCAACCGCGGCTAAAGCAGGCCACTAAAAAAGAGCTTTAGTTTTCGGTGGAAGCAGCGGCCTTCAGGCCGATGATAAGCGAACTTAGGCTTTGGGCTTTAGCCCCGGTGGCGGGTCATCGACGATGACTGAGGAGTCGGCGGAACTTCTCGACCGAGATATCTAACCCGCTCGTCCGGATTATTGCGAATGTAATGCGATGGACTGTATGCGGCCATCTCACACTGAGTTCTAGTTAGGCCGGAAATGCGCCGCGGCTAAAGCCTTTTCCTGAAGATTACTGATCAGCGGACTGAAAGTCCGCTGCTCCCACCAATGTACGATGGTGATGCCGGTGGAGAGATTTCTATTGGCCGAATTGGAGAACTCCTCAAGGCCTGAGGGTCGCTGCTCCCTCCGAAGAGCAAAGACTCAC
>JBBSHD010000330.1:0-2943 GCA_038253455.1 Terriglobales bacterium
ATCGAGACGCGAAAATCGATCAGCCGGCCTTTGTAGCGCACGCGGAAGCGGCCGTCCTGGGGCACGCGGCGCTCGGCAATGTCGAGTTCGCTCATCACCTTGATACGCGACAGAATCGTGGTGTGCCAGTCTTTCGCAATGGGCGGCATGGCATAGTGCAGCACGCCGTCGATGCGGTACTTGATGGCAACTTCCTGATCGCGCGACTCGATGTGGATATCGCTCGCGCGGCGCTCGAGCGCGTTGAAGATGGTGGTGTCGACCAGTTTGATGACCGGCGCGATGTCACTGTCTTCCGAGCTGAGCTTGTCGATGGAGAGCGTCTCGTCCTGCGTGTCCTCATCGCCGACGACGTCGAGCGTAAAGCCTTCGGTAACCTCTTCGAGCACGCGCTGCGATTGCTCGGTCTTCTTGAGGATGTCGGAAATCTGGGTGGGCGTGGCCACCTTGGTGAGAATACGCTTGCCCAGCAGCAGCGCGATCTCATCGATGGTCATCAGCTGGCTGGGATCGGCGATGGCGATGGAAAGACTGCCGTTCTTCTCTTCCAGGGGCACGAAGCTGTAGCGGAACATCAGGTCCACGGGGACCGACTTGAACAGGTCGTGCTGCATGTTCAGGTGGCGCAGATCGACGAACTCGCAGCGATAGCGCTCCGCCAGATCGCGGCCGCGCGCTTCCTCGTCGGCGACCCCACCGTTTCCGGAATTTACAAAAATTGCCATATTTGGTTCACACCACGCAGCAACTGGAACCCATTGGATGCTAGTGAAGCTTTCCGGACGCTCCTAAAGAGAAAATAGGCAAATACAGCGCGATCAGCACCGCCCCGACAAATACACCCATGACCACCAGGATGAGGGGTTCGATGAGGGAGAGGGCCGCCGCCAGGGCGTTTTGCACGTCTTCCTCGTAGAATTCGGCCACCGACGAGAACATGACCGGCAGCGCGCCGGTTGATTCCCCGACCTCGATCATTTCCACGGCGAGATCGGGAAAAATCTTGCGCTGCTCCAGGCCGGCGTACAGCGGAAGGCCTTCGCGGACGCTCTGCGCGGCCTGCATCACGCTCTGCGCGATCACCCGGCTGCTCATGGATTCACCGGCGGTCAGCAGCGACTGCACCAGCGGCAATCCGCCGGCCAGCAGGGTTGACATCATCCGCGAGAACATCGCGATCTGGTACTTCAGCCACACCTGCCCGAAGATGGGAACGTTGAAACGGATCTTATCGAGCAACTCCGCGCCGTTGGGAGTCCTTCGCCAGTACCAGAAGGCGGCAATCGCGGCGGCGACCAGAAAGATGATCAGAAAAAAATAATGCTGCGCGCCCTCGCCGAATGCCAGGGTGAACTTGGTGATGGCGGGCAAGTCGGCGTCAAACTGGGCGTAGAGCTCGGCGAACTGGGGAACCACTTTCACGATGAGAAAGAAAAACATGATGATGACGGCGGCCACCAGGATAGCGGGATAAATCAGCGAGGCCAGCAGCTTCTTGCGGAAGCTCAGGTTCACCCGCTGGAATGCGACGTAGCGGGTGAGCACCTCATCGAGGTTTCCGCTTTTCTCCCCGGCCATTAGCGTGGTCGTATAAATCTTGGGGACTGTGCCCTGGGCCTCGAAGGCCTCGGAGAGCAACTGGCCGCTCTTGACCAGGGCGCGGACTTTTTCCAGCATCTCGCGAAAATATTCATCGCGCTGGCGCTTGGCCAGCAGCTCCAAGGCGGTCAGAATGGGAAGTCCGGCGCGAATCAGGGTAACAAACTGCTGGTTGAAGATGACGAACTGATCGAGCTTGATGCGGCGGCGCTGGGGCAGGTGAATGGCGCCGCCGGCCAGGATGCCGCGCGGGTTGACCGAGTACACCAGGTATCCCTGCTGCAAAAACCGGTTGCGCACTTCTTCGGGCGAGCCCCCCACTTCAAGGTGCTGAACGATGCGGCCGCGCTCGTCCGCCATTTTGATGAGGTATTCAGCCATTCAACTCACAAGTTTAACATCGCGGAGAGGGGTATCCGGCGGGGGTGAATATTCTTCCGGGACTTTGATTTAGGCGGTTGCCGCATGCCATTCTTCGCGCCCGACGCCGTAAAGCACGGTGCCGGCTTCCGGACCGGCGCCGATGAAACGCATACCGCACTTGCGCATGACCGCGATGGATGCAAGCAACTGAGGAAAAGTGCAGGCGGCAACCCGGGTAACCTGGGGCGACGCCAAGGCGGCGGCGGTGAGTGCGCGGGCGGCCTCGGAGGCGAATCCCTGCCGCTGGAAACGGGGCAGAATCGAATAGCCGATCTCGACCACACCAGCCGGTGTCGGTGGTCCTTTAAAACCGCCGTTGCCGACCAATTCGCGGGTGGCAAGATTTTTTCCGGAACTGCTGCGGACGAGAACAAAGTAGTACATCGCCCAGCGCGCATCCTGCGGATTGTTCAGCAAGAGATCGAGAAAATATCGCTGCGAGTTTTCGTCGTTGAGCGGTGGCGGCCACTCGCGGGGCGGGGCAACGTTGAGCGCCCGCGCCCATGCGGCTGGGTCATCAAGTTCCGCCCTCGCCACCGAAAGGTCACAGCCGATGAGTTCGAGCCGGGGAGTGGTGAGTATCAACAGATTACCCTTCGCTGCTTTACACTGGCACGGCGGTTACGAAATCCACTAATCGCAGATAGAGTTTACCGACTGGGGCGCCTAATGAACACCTCTGCATTTCTTTCCCGAAAAAATCTGGCGGCCGGCAAGGCCGCGATTCTCGTGGTGGCGATTGTCGTCATGCTCGGCGCCGCTTGTCCCACATCGGCCTCAACCTGCGAAGCTCTCCGCGACCTTAAGCTGCAGGACACCACCATCACGTCCGCGGAGGCCGTGCCGGCTGGCGCCCTGCCCTCGGCCCAGGGTTCAAGTTCGCCGGCGTTTTGCCGCGTAATCGCCCAGGTGAAACCGGCG
>JBBSHD010000331.1:0-2940 GCA_038253455.1 Terriglobales bacterium
CGATGTCATTGATTTCAGCGGTGATCTCATCCGATTTCTCGCCCACCACTTCGTAGCGGACCACGTGCGGTTTCAGGTTGAAGTTGCTTTCCACCCAACCTAATGCGACCAGCACCAGCAGGATGACCATGGTGGCAAAGATTCCGACCACGTAGAGCCCGCCGCCCACCGACATGCCCACCGCGGCCACCACAAAGAGCGTCGCCGCCGTGGTAAGGCCTTTGGTGCTGGCTCGCGCGTGCATGATCGCTCCCGCGCCGATGAACCCGATCCCGGGAATGATTTGTGCGGCAATGCGCACCGCATCGTTCCCTCCCAGGCGTGCCGATATCACGGTGTACAAGGCCGCGCCAAAACAAATGAATGTATTGGTGCGCAATCCCGCCGGCTTATGGTGAATTTCGCGCTCGAGGCCGATTAAGCCGCCCAGAAAAATGGCGAGCACCAGGCGCAGCATAGTGCTGGAGACAAACTGCGCCACTTCCATGCGTGTTTCGATAAATTGCTGCATGTCGATCATAGGTTTGTGGGTGATTCAGCGGCGATTTTAACACCAACTCCGCCGTCCTTCTGTTTCCGCCTGGCCCGCCGGGTTTCGCCGTTGCAATGCGTAGGGGTCGCCTCCATCACTTATTTACCGGCGTCCTCAGGGTATGAACGTCAGAATCAGGATGGCCCAGGTCAATGACGGCCACCCCGAGGGCTCCCCGTCGCCGCTGCCAGCGAATCTTGCCTCCCAGCATCCGTGCGACCTCTTCGGCCGGCAGGTCCTGGTGATAATCAAAAAATTTACGGTTCGAGCGTTCCCACCATTGGAAGCGCGGCATATACCAGCCCCCCGCCCGATATTGCGTGGAAAACAGCAGTACTGCGTCCCCAAATCGAGCTCGTTCCCCCAATCTCAGTATCTCTTCACGCGAGAAATTTTCCACCGGCATGATCACCGCGGGAATCGATACGTAGCCGAGAGAAGGAATGCTGATCTCATCACTCGCCGTCCAGGCGGTGATGATGTGCTTGCGCGGATAATTGGCTTGAACGTAATTGGCCGCCTCCTGGTGGAGCGCGACAAATTGGGCGTACTCCAGATTATCTTCGAAAGCGAAGGAATAGGGCGGGTTCAGCAGCAACCCCGAGGCAAAGAAAACGCCCACTACCGCCGCCATCGCTCCCCAGCCGGGTACCCGGCGCCACAGCGATGAGATCTCGAGCAGAATCACCAGGGGAAAAATGGGAAGAAGATAGCGAGTCAGCAGGGCCCCGCCGATGGTCGAGAAAGTGACGACGTACGCGGCGATCAGCAGCCACACCACCACCAGCGCTCGCGGCGCGATGCCGGCCCGGTAACCGCCGGTGAGGCCGCTTCGCGACCGCGTTATCTCCGTCGCGGTTTCTGTGCGCTGACGTCGAACTTTGAAAAACCATGACCCCACCGCCGCCAGGGTCAGTACCAACAGGTTCATGTGGACGGTGACATGCCATAGCCGCTGCAGGAATGCCAGAAAAAATCGCTCGAACGATAGAGTGCCGGCGACGTTGTATCGCATGAATTCGGAATTGGCAAAAACGTGCCCGGTACGCAGAAAATGGAAGAAGTACCAGAACAAAAGCGGCATGCAGGAAATTCCCAGCAGAATCGCGGCGCGCTGCGCGTGCGACCGGGCGGTCAGCAGGGGATTTTTAAACCGGGCAAGCACATCGGGCGCGTGCAGCCGTTGCGCCGCCAGCGCGGAGGCGAACTGGACTAACTCCCATCCCGCGAGGGTGACGCCCCCGATCACCGCGGTTTCCTTGGCGAGGGCGGCCATGGCGAAAAACAGCGCAGCCTTGCGGGGCCTTTCCTCGAGGTAAAAGGCGATCGCCCACAGGCTCAACCCGGCTGCCAGCAAATCAGCATGGGTGAGCGAGCTCTGCGCGAACCATACGGGGTAGAGCATTGTGCACGCGGTCACGGCAACGGCCACCGCCGGATTCACCAGCCGACGGCAGATACGAAAGACCGCGGTCAGGCCCCATGCTGAAAGCATCAGCATGGCGATACGGCTGACCAGGGGCGCGTAGCCGAAGAGATCCCACCAAGCGGCGAGGTAGATCGCTGACAGCGGTGGATGGTCGCCGCTCATGGTGGAATAGGGAATCAGAGTTCCGGCGGTAAGAACGTCCCGCGCCGCCGGAACATAGTATCCCGCCTCATCCCAGAAATAAGGCAGGTTGAGCAAAGCGGCATGCAACATCACCACGATCAAAAACAGGTAAACGAAAACTTCCCAATCGCGCATCGATTCGATCCTCGCCAGCCAACGATCAGCGAGAGATCTCGAAACTTCAACAGGCGGCGTGGCTGGGCGTGTCTCCATAAAGTTGCGCGGAACACCAGGGCTTAGTCTCGGGGGCCGAGACCGGCATCAGACTCTAGCCTAAAGGGCCCAGTGGCCACCCCAGCATAGACGAGGCGCGCCCCCTTGCAGTGCAGGTAGCGCTGCATCCCTGGGAAGACCTGGCGCGGCCGCGCGCCTGATGAATTAAAGGTGGGTCAGCTCGCGGAAAATTTCAAACCGCGCATCGATCTCTTCGCGGGTAAGCGACTGCAGGCGCTCGGTGCCGAACTTCTCCACCGCAAACGATCCCATTACGCTGCCGTAGAACATCGCCCGCTTGAACGTCTCGCGATTCAATTTGTCCTGCGCGGCAAGGTATCCCATAAAGCCGCCGGCAAAACAATCTCCCGCTCCGGTGGGATCCATGACCTCCTCGATGGGCAGCGCGGGGGCGCGAAAAGGATGACTGCCGATGCCAAAAGCGCCCTCGCGGAAGAATACCGTCGCGCCGTATTCGCCGTGCTTGATCACCAGGGCTTTGGGACCGCGGGCAAGTATTTTCAACGCCGCGCGCGGCAGGCTATTGTCGCCGGCCAGCGCCCGCGCCTCGCCGTCATTGATC
>JBBSHD010000332.1:0-2928 GCA_038253455.1 Terriglobales bacterium
AGGTGACTTGCCAATCCACCAGCTTTCGCAGCGCGGCCTCATCGATGTCGCCGTTCGATTGGAACGGAGTCACCATGGCGGTACCGCATCCATGCAATTTTTTGGGGTTACGGGCCATTGGAGGTTGACCGATTCTAGCGCGGATCATTTAGTTTGTGCCTTCGCGTCCAAACTATTTTTCCAGTTCGAGCGCTTCGCTGAAGTCGTAAAAACCTTTTTTTCCGTGCAGCCACTCCGCGGCCCGCAGCGCGCCGGTGGCAAACCCGCGGCGGGTGTGGGCGTCATGCATCAGGGTGATGGTGTCTTCGCTGGAATCCATGCGGAGGGTGTGGATGCCGGAGAAATCGCCTTCCCGTATGGATTTGATCTCAGGCTGCCCGCCGCGGTGCCTGGCGATGATCTGCTGCAGGGTGATGGCGGTGCCGGAAGGCGCATCTTTTTTCCCGGCATGGTGTTTCTCGGTGATGGAAATTGTGTATCCATAAGCGGCGGCCGCCGCCGCTTGCGCCGCCAATTTAAAAAACAAATTCATTCCCACCGAAAAATTGGAGGCATAAATAAATCCGATTTGGTGCTCCGCAACCGTCTGCCGCACTTCATCGAGATGGCCGTACCAGCCGGTCGTACCCACCACCATGCTGGCCCCGGCGCGGGCACAGGCCTCAATGTTTTCCAGCACCGCATCGGGCCGGGTGAAATCGATGACCATATCGACGCCGCGCAGTGATGCGTCATTCAAGCCGCGGGCATGAAGGTTATCGGCGCCGGTGAGCACGGTTACACCATGGCCGCGCTCGCGTGCCACATTACTGACCAGCGACCCCGTTTTGCCGTTGCCTAATACCAAAAGTTTCATAAGAACGTACTCTTCAGTCGAAAACCGATGGATCCAAATCGGAGAAAAAAGCGGCGTGCAGAAGCTGCACGGTTGCCGGGACATCGGCCTCGTCGATCACGAAGCTGATATTGATCTCCGACGCTCCCTGGGAAATCATGCGCACCTTCATTTCGGGAATGGCGCTGAAGACCTTGGCGGCAATGCCCGGAGTGTTGCGGATGTTGTCGCCCACCAGGCAGACGATGGCCTTGCGGCCCTCGTACTTGACGTCGGCCAGGCGTGCCAAGTCAGACGCGATGGCGGGGATGGCCTCGTTGGAATCGACGGTCAGCGACACGCTGACTTCCGAGGTGGAAACCATGTCCACGGCGCAGCGATGGCGGTCGAACACTTCAAAGATCGATCGCAGAAAACCGTGGGCCATCAACATGCGCGTGGCCACAACATCGACGATGGTGATGCGCTTCTTGGCGGCGATGGCCTTGAAAATGTTCTTGCAGGCAGTGCCGCGCGCCGAGATTCTGGTGCCTTCACCCGCGGGATTGCGCGAGTTCAAAATAAATACCGGAATATTGGTCTGCACCGCCGGCAGCAAGGTCGCGGGATGAATCACCTTGGCCCCAAAGTAGGCCAACTCGGCGGCCTCGGCAAAGCTGATGCCCTTGATGCGGTGAGCGCCCGCGCAGAGGTTGGGATCGGTGGTCATCATGCCATCCACATCGGTCCAGATCTCGATCTTCTTCGCAAGCATCCCCGCGCCCACGATGGCGGCGGTGAAGTCGGAGCCGCCGCGCCCCAGGGTGGTGGTGATGCCACTTTCGGTGCTGCCGATAAAACCGGCCATCACGGGCACCTCATCCTGGTCGAGCAACGGCTGCACGTATTGGCGCAGGCGCTCGGGAATTTCATCGAATGCCGGCAGGGCGCGGGTGTGAGTGGCGTCGGTGACGATGCAATCCCGCGCATCGACGTGCGCGCTGGGAATACCGAGGTGAGCGAACGCCGCCGCCACCAGGCGGCTCGACAATCTTTCACCAAAGGCGGCCACGTTATCCAGGGTGCGCGGGGTGAGCTCCTTGAGAGCGGCAGTGCCGCCGATGATGGCCTCGAGCTCGCGAAAGTCGTCGTCGAGGTGTGCGCAGAGATCGGTAGCGGGCGCGGCTCCTCCCAGTAGTTCACGCGCAGTGGCGGCGTGACGCTCGCGCAGTTCGGCACAGGTTACGCCGGCCGAAGCGCCGTGTTCATTGCCAGCCGCCGCATGGGCCATGGCGATGAGCTGGTCGGTCACCCGGGCCAGGGCGCTGACCACGACCACCGGCTTCTGCGGAATGCGGCCCCGCACAATCCCGGCGCTGCGGGCGATGGCGGTGGCGTTCTCCACCGACGTACCGCCAAACTTCATCACGATCATGGCGCCAGGTCCAGAGTTGCGCAGCGCGAATTGGGAAATGGAGTAGACATCTAGCCGAGATATCCTTCGGCCTTCAACAGCTCGGCATTGAGCACGGCGGCGCCGGCGGCGCCGCGAATCGTGTTGTGAGACAGCATAGTAAACTTCCAGTCGAGCACCGAACACGGCCGCAACTTGCCCACTGTGGCCGACATTCCGCCGCCGCGCAGGGCATCGAGGCGCGGCTGCGGCCGGTCCACCGCCTCATCATAGAAAATAGGATGGGCGGGCGCACTGGGCAGTTTGAGCTTGTGCACCGCTCCGGTGAAGCCTCGCCAGGATTTAATGATGGCAGCGGCCGCCGCGGGTTTCCGCAGTTTTATGGAAACGCTTTCCGTATGCCCATCTTCCACGGGGACGCGGTTGCATTGAGCGCTGATGGCGAACGTAGCCGGTGAAACCTTCCGGCCGGTGACCTTGCCCAGCAGCTTCCGGCTTTCGGCTTCCATCTTTTCTTCCTCGCCGGAAACGTAAGGCACGACGTTTCCCAGGATGTCGAGCGAGGCCACGCCGGGGTATCCCGCGCCGCTCACTGCCTGCATGGTGACCACCATCACCTGCGCGATTCCGAACTCAGCGTGCAGGGGAGCCAGCGCCATGACCAATCCGATGGCCGAGCAGTTGGGATTGGTCAAAATAA
>JBBSHD010000333.1:0-2909 GCA_038253455.1 Terriglobales bacterium
GCTTCCACGACGCCGCCAACAGCATCGCCACGATAGTGTCAACGCGCGTACTTTCCCCGAGGATCGCGGTGATCTGGGCAGCTTTCTTCAATTTTGTGGCGGCTTTTTTTCTGGGTACAGCAGTGGCCAAGACCATGGGCAAGGGCCTGGTGCACCTCGAGGAAGTAACTCCGTATGTAATTCTGGCTGGGCTGATCGGCGCCATCGTCTGGGATTTGATCACCTGGTATTTCGGCCTGCCGACTTCATCTTCCCACGCCTTGATGGGAGGGTATGGCGGGGCGGCGATTGCCCGTTCGGGTTTCGGCGTGATCATTTTGAAAGGATGGTATCTGCCGGTCCTCTACATTTTTCTGGCGCCGCTCATCGGCCTCAGTCTGGGGCTGGGCCTGATGGTCGCGATCTCATGGATCTTCGAAAAAAAGCCTCCCCGCCAGGTGGACAAGTGGTTCCGGAAACTGCAGCTTCTTTCGGCGGCCGCTTTCAGCTACGGACACGGCGGCAGCGACGCCCAGAAAACCATGGGCATCATTGCCGGAGCGCTGGTGACCGGGGGGTTCATGACCAAGCAGGAGATGGCCGGCGGGTGGGGCATTTATCACTGGTACATCATTCTGGCCGCGCACGCTGCGATTGCGCTAGGCACTTATTTCGGAGGCTGGCGAATTGTGCATACGATGGGATCGAAAATTACCAAGCTGAAGCCGGTGGGCGGTTTTTGCGCCGAGACGGCTGGCGCGATCACGCTCATTTTGACCGCCCGCGCGGGCATACCCGTGAGCACAACCCACACCATCACCGGGGCCATCATTGGGGTGGGTTCGACGCGGCGCTTGTCGGCCGTGCGATGGGGAGTCGCCAAGCGAATTGTGTGGGCGTGGCTGCTGACCATTCCGGCCGCCGCGGCGGTTGCCGCAATGGTTTTCTGGGCGATCCGCGCAATTCATCCGGGGGCATGAGAGTTCAGTCGCGGCCAGAATCATGCCAATCCCGGCATTCGCAACATTCCATTGACTTTAAACCTAATCACGGTAAGATTCCGAAGGTGTAGGTGTGAGCAAAATTGTACAGATTTCACCAATCCAGGGTTTTATTCTCAGCCTGAACGAGTGAAGCAGACGCATCCTTAGGGCCTTCGAACCCATCCAACAAGGTGGGAAAATCTGCGGCAGGGTAAGAACTGCGAAAGGGAATCATAACTATGGCGAAACGGCGGGGAAATCCAAACTGGGGAAAGCCGGAACCGATTGGGCCGGTGGTGCCAACAGTAACGTCTTTTGAGCAGGCGGTGAAGGAATACAAACTGGAGCCAGACCAGTATGTCCGGTCAACGCGGTTGCGGGAATGGGCGCGCCGCAACAAGAATTCGAAATACATTCCCGAACTACTGCTGGAAGCCTGGGGTTTTGAGATCGAGTCAACGCTCTAAATTCCGGGGAAAATATCTGCGAGGCCGCCCTTCCGGCGGCCTATTTTTTTGATACAAAAGAGATTTTTCAGGCCGGTAAGGCTGGCCTTGCGGAGTTCGATTCGATCGGGGTTAGGGATACCACCACCAAAAACTTCCTGACCCCGGGAACCGTGAATTTCAATCACCCGGAGCTGACCTTCCCCAGCAACGCTCGTACCTTGCAGCTGTCGGCGAAGTTCATTTTCTAAATCTGTTCTCTGCTTAACTACGGGGCCCTTCGGGGCCCCATTTTTTTGCCCGCTTGAATTCACGGGGAACCACGAATCCATATACCCACCATTATTAAAAGCAGTTATATTTGTTTCCGAGTGCATTGAGGCGGACGCCTCACCCCATAATGGCGCGCGACACCCAAAAACAATCCGGGCAATCGAATTCCGCGCGCAAAGCAGCTGCCCGCGGCGCGGCCGACGACTTTTTTGTGGACGAAATCGATGACCGCGCGGCCGACATCGAGATTGATGACGAACCCCAGTTTCTGCGCGGACAAAAGCGGGTATCGGTGCGCCGCGGAGCGGTGGCCGCGCAGACCGCGCAGCGCATCAAGTCAGCGGTTCTGAGCCTGGTGCTCGTGGGACTGGCGGTGGGGGCAGGCTACGGCGTTTACGCCTATGCCACCCACTCCTGGCGTTTTCTGGTTGCCTCGCGGGACAACGTTGAGATCACAGGGCTGCACGACGTGGCCCGGAAGCAGATACTTGAGACCCTGGGCGGCGACATCGGCCGCAACATTTTTTATGTGTCATTGAACGAACATAAGCGGCAGATCGAAGAAATTCCCTGGGTCGAATCCGCCACCGTGATGCGTCTGCTTCCCGACCGCCTCCGGGTCCTGGTGCGGGAACGCGTTCCCGTGGCTTTTGTTCGCATCGGCTCGCGCATCGCATATGTGGACCGCAGCGGCGTAGTCATGGACATACCCGCGCACACGCGCAGCAAACACTCCTTCCCGGTCATCGCCGGTCTGGGGGAAAATGAGCCGGCGTCCACCCGCGCTGCGCGCATGAAAATTTACGGCGGCCTGTTGCGCGACCTGGATTCCGAAGGCGCTCACTATTCGCAGGATTTGAGCGAAGTGGACATCTCCGATCCCGATGACCTGAAGATCACCGGCGCCGGGCCGGATAATTCAGTGCTGGTGCACCTGGGGGACTCCAACTTTTTGCAGCGTTACAAGGTTTATATCGCCCACCTTGAAGAATGGCGCCAGCAGTTTCCCAACCTGGCATCGGTAGATCTGCGGTACGAGCACCAGATCATCGTCAATCCTGATGCCGGAGTGCTCCCCGAAGCCAAACCGAAACAGTCTCCGGCCGGCGCGCCGGCGGTTCCGGCAAGCATTCATGCCAACTCGAAGCCGGCGCCGCATGCCTGGAAGAAGCCGCCGGTGGTGAAGACGCGGCCCGACATTGCACACCCCTAAGCCCGCGGAAACCCA
>JBBSHD010000334.1:0-2831 GCA_038253455.1 Terriglobales bacterium
GGCTTTGGCGTACGGTCTCGACAAAAAGAAAGATGAGACCATTGCGGTTTATGACTTCGGCGGAGGCACCTTCGATATTTCCGTCCTGGAAGTTGGCGAAGGCGTCATCGAGGTCAAAGCTACGAATGGTGATACGCACCTGGGCGGCGACAATATTGATCAGCGGATCGTGGATTGGCTGATCGACGAGTTCAAGAAGGATGAAGGCCTTGACCTGCGGGCCAAAGGCAACGAAATGGCGCTGCAGCGTCTGCGGGATGCTGCCGAGCGCGCCAAGATCGAGCTTTCCACCACCATGGAAACCGAGATCAATCTGCCCTTCATCACCGCCGATGCTGGCGGTCCGAAGCACCTGGTGAAGCGGCTGACGCGGGCAAAACTGGAATCTATGGTGGAAGACATCATCCAGCGCTCAGCAGGGCCGTGCAAGCAGTGCTTGAAAGACGCCGGCATCGACGCCAACAAGATCGACGAGGTGGTGCTGGTGGGCGGCCAGACTCGTATGCCCCGAATCCAGCAACTGGTCAAAGATTTGTTCGGCAAGGAAGGACACAAGGGCGTAAATCCGGATGAGGTAGTCGCAGTTGGTGCGGCCATCCAAGGCGGCGTGCTAAGCGGCGAAGTTAAATCTCTCCTGCTGCTCGACGTGACCCCGCTTACCCTATCTATCGAAACCCTGGGCGGCGTGGCCACGCAGATGATTCCGCGCAACACTACGATTCCTACGCGCAAGACGGAGACCTTCTCTACTGCCGCAGATAACCAGACCTCGGTCGAAGTTCACGTGCTGCAAGGGGAACGGCCGATGGCGCGGGATAATCGGACACTTGGAAAGTTCCATTTGACCGGTATCCCGCCGGCTCCACGTGGCATGCCGCAGATCGAAGTCACGTTTGACATCGACGCTAACGGCATACTCAATGTCACGGCGAAGGACATGGCCACCAGCAAGGACCAGAAGATCACGATCACCTCGTCCTCCGGTCTAAGCAAGGAAGAGGTCGAGCGCATGGCGAAAGAAGCCGACGCTCACTCTGCCGAAGATAAAGCCAAGCGCGAGGAAATCGAAGCTCGCAACCAGCTTGACTCCATCGTTTACAGCGTGGAGAAGATGCTGCGCGAACAGGGCGACAAGATTTCCGGCTCGGAACGGGGAGACGTAGAGAACGCCGTTGCCGACGCCAAGAAAGCGCTCGAGGGCACCGACAAAGACCAGATGGTGAAAGCACGCGAACGTCTGACTCAGGCTTCGCATAAGCTCGCTGAGCAGATGTATCGCGCTGCCCAGCCAGCAGGCGGAGCAGGTGCTGGTCCGCAGCCTGGTGCGGGTGCGGGACCGGACCCCGGTGCTAATGGCGCCAGTGGCAATGCCAAGAAAGAAGGCGACGTCATTGACGCTGAATACGTTGATGTTGAAGACAAAAAATAATCTCGTGGCGGGAGTTGTTTCCGCCCCGTGATCTTGCAAGGGGCGCATCGCGCCCCTTTTACATTTTGTGCAGGCCGCTACTCAAAGTAACATCGGCGGATTTAGACGCCACGGCCGGGAAAGTGAGAATAAAATTGCGTTTCGAGGTCAAAGGTAGGGAATATTTTCTGAATTTTGGAACAGCGCTGGGTAAGTGGGTTCTGTTGACTGCCACGCAGCGGGGCTTTCGAGTGACACCCGTGATAAATGATGACTCGTTTCCTTATACCGGCGATGTTGATTCGTCAGCTTCCGTAGCCGGGCAGCGGAAGATTCACTAAGCGAAACTAAGTTTTTGGGCCAATTAATACATGCCTCCAACTACCACCAAAGATTATTACGGCCTGCTTGGGGTAAAGAAAAATGCCTCTGCAGAAGAAATCCGCAAGGCGTTCCGCAAGTTGGCGCGTAAGTACCACCCCGACGTCAATCCTGGAGACAAGTCGGCGGAGGAGAAATTCAAATCCATTTCCGAAGCTAACGACGTCCTTAGCGATCCCAAAAAGCGCAAGATTTACGACCAGATCGGCTACTACTCCGACAACATTGATCCCGCAACTGCCGAGGCTTACGCCCGCTCCGGCGGAGGCCCTGGCGGCGGGGGCTTCGGCGCTGGCGGATTTCCTGGCGGGACAGGCTCAAGCCAACCGGGTGGCCCACAGGGCGTCGATTTCAGCGGCTTTGATTTTTCCGATCTCTTTGAAGGTGGGCGAGGAGGGGATCGCAAGCGCGGTAGTGGAGGTTTCCGAGATATTTTCTCAGGAATTTTCAGCGGCCGGGGAACGGAGCCAACCGGCCCCGAACCCGGCACCGACCTCGAGTACCAGGTCAATGTAGGTTTTTCGCAAGCCATTCGCGGGACCGTGATGCGGCTGAATATTACTAGGCGCGATACTTGCCCGCAGTGCCGCGGCCGCGGTTTTCTGGAAACTGCGGGCAGTTGTCCGGAGTGCGGTGGTAAAGGCCAGGTCACTCAGACGGGCGGTCGCATGAAGTTCAACGTACAGTGTCCCCGCTGCCAGGGTACGGGGAAAAATGTCACCACATGTCCTGCCTGCGGTGGCGAGGGCGTAGTCAGCCGAACCGAACCTTTGGAGGTCCGTATCAAGCCCGGTACACGGGACGGTCAACGTATTAGGGTGGCCGGCAAAGGCAATGCCGGAGCCCATGGCGGCCCGCCGGGAGACCTTTACGTTATTATCCGCACCGGCGAACACCCGACCTTCCGTCGTGATGGGGATGACATTTATGTGACTGTGCCGATTACCGCCATGGAAGCCGCTCTTGGAGCCAAAATCGAGGTCCCAACCATTGATGGCCGCGCTCTGCTGAAAATCCCTCCCGGGACCCAGTCCGGACAGAA
>JBBSHD010000335.1:0-2827 GCA_038253455.1 Terriglobales bacterium
AACTACAACGTGATGGGAGTCGCCAAGGCGGCGCTGGAAGCCACGGTCCGCTATCTGGCTTTTGATCTGGGAAAAAACCGGATTCGCGTGAACGCCATCTCCGCCGGCCCCATCAAGACCTTGGCCGCGCGCGGAATCTCCGGCCTGGGCGACATGCTCAAAGCCCATGCCGAGCGCGCTCCGCTAAAGCGCAACGTCGATCTCAAAGAAGTGGCCGACACCGCGGTGTTCCTGGCTTCGGATGGCGGCAGCGGCGTCACCGGCGAAATCCTGCACGTGGATTGCGGCTACAACATCATGGGTTTCTAAGACCGGCACGCTTTCCCTCGAAAGGAATCTCCTTACGGTTGCACCGTAATGCGGCGCTCGTCGCCACCCAGGTGCTCGATCAGGATTTCTACATCGCGCTCGGCGGCAAAGCGCGGAAATTTCTCTCCCCACTCCATGAGCAGGATTTTGTGCGCGCCCATCAGATCGTCGAGGCCCAGGGTTTGCAGCTCGCGCGGCGTCTCAACCCGGTAGAGATCGATGTGGTAGATGCGGCCTGCGGGGGCCGCATATTCATGGATCAGGGTGAAGGTGGGGCTGGTAACTTCATCGGCGATACCCGCGCCCCAGGCTTCGATCATGCCCTTGGCCATCGTGGTCTTCCCCGCCCCCAGGTTGCCGCGCAATAAAATAAGCTGCGGCGCGGCGAGGGGGGCGGCGATCTCTCGTCCGACGGCCACCGTCTCTTCTCCGGAATGGGTGAGGTATTGCTTCATACTTCCATACTTCGCGCCAAGCTGGATAAATTCTAACCCGGCATGACCGCGGGCAGACTGCACCGCTGGAGCGGTTTGATAAAAACCAGGCCTATGACCACGTAATATATTCTCCGGGACCGAGCCCGTCTTATATATCCTCCAGGACAGAGCGCACGTTTTAAATGAATTGTCATTCCGAGCGCAGCCGAGGAACCCTTTGTTTCCTATAAGGCGGCAGGAGTCCCAGCCTGAACCAATAGATTCACCCGGCCTTCGAATTGGTTTTACGCGCAGCCTGCCTTTGACCTTCCTGGCAAACCAGGACATCTGCGAGGATTTTCTTAAAACAAACCAGTGGGGGTTCGTGCTTTCCACAAGTGCATTCTGAACCTTTCCTTGCATAACTGTTGCGTGTTCGCCTAACCGGCGCAGTGCCCCTGGGTGAAGGAATTGTTTCCTTCCGGCGTTAAAGTCAACGGCAGGCTACGCGTAAAGTCTGAGCGTCGATTCTTTTGAAGCTGCGGCTTGGCCGGCTGCCTGGTTGCGTCAAGGAAACAAAGGGTTCCTCGGCTTCGCTCGGAATGACAATTCATGTAAAACGCGTACTTCTGTACCAGAGGCCAGTAAGACCCGTTCTTTTGTACCAGAGGACATCAGGCGCGTACCTCTATACCAGAGGACATAAGAGGCGTACTCCTATACCAGCCGGTCATACCCGGCAGTCGTAATTGCCAGCACCATCGGCTGGCAGCGCGCGACGCGTCCGACTGTTCGATCAATGCGGTAATCGGATACACGATAAAAGTGCCTCATCCATGCGTCACAAGCCGGCGATAGTCTCTTCCAGCTCGCGGGCGATGGCTTCGGGGTCGCGATCCGCGGCAAAAAAGACTGGGTTGCCGAATTTGACCGTCACCGCATGGGGACGCGTGAACCACCGGCCTGATGCCTTCAACGCGAACAGACCGTCAATGCGCATGGGAAGTACCGGAAGCCTGAGGCCGGTGGCCAGCAACCCAATGCCGGAACGAAATGGCTGCAGCGACCCGTCAAGGGTGCGCCGGCCCTCGGGAAACACCACGATGGAATAGCCGCAGCCGGCCTGCTCGCCGGCATAGCGGAAGCTTTCCAGAAAGCCGCTGCGTTGCGGCAACGAAAAGACGTTGAACAGCGCGGCTATCAAAAAATAATCCAGTTGTTCCAGCAGCCGCCGCCACCAGGCCATTTCATCCGGCGGATGCCGCATTTCATAGAGCATGTCCCCGCTCATGGCCACCGCCAGGTGCCCTCGTAACCGGGCGGGCAGCGCGGCCTCGATGTATCCGATATCCACCAGGGTGACGTGATTACACACCACCAGAAATGGACCATCGATATTTTGCAGGCGTTCGCGATACAACACCCGGGGCCGGGAAAGCAGCATCGTGACCGGCCAGAATATGCAATGGGTGATCGCAGCACGCACCAGCCTTACCCCCAGGCCGGCAGCCCATCGCGGGTAAGGATAGTTTTTGCGCGACGCCGCGGGAGCGCGGACGATCTTCTCCAGATCGCCCAGGGTGGTGGCGCTGGTGATCTGAGTCTCGTCGAGATCGACCTGGTAGCGGTCCTCTATGGCCGAGAGCAACTCCACGCGATCTATGGAAGACAGATTGAGATCGTCTTCCAGCAGCGATTGCGGCGTAATGTTCTCCGGCTGGCGGCCTTTGATTCGGGTAATCAATTCGGCGAGAGTCCCGGTCTGCGCCCGGGAAGAATCCGCCGGCGAGCTCTGGAATTGCGATTCCGCCCACTCCCGGATGGCGGCGGCTTTGGGTTTTTGGGTTGAGGTGCGGGGAAAGTCTCCGCCGGGCCACAGCAGCCAGCGGCGAATTCGCTGGTATTCGGACAGTGCAGAGTTCGCCCTGCGAACCACCGCTTCGGCATCGGCCGAAGCGTCGCGCAACAGCAGGATGGCGCAGGCTTCGCTGTCGCCATGCGCGGCCAGGCCGATGACTACGCAATCGCGGACCTCCGGTTGCGCCCGCAACGCCTCTTCGATGTCGCGAGGATAGATGTTCATGCCCTCGGCGGTGACGATC
>JBBSHD010000336.1:0-2826 GCA_038253455.1 Terriglobales bacterium
AACGCGCGCGCGCGATCGATATAGACAGGGTCATCGGCGAGCAGGTCCGCATATTCTTTCAGCGTGGAACCGCAGCCGGCGGCGTTGGTGACGATGGCGTCCACGTTGGCGACCTGCATTCCATCGATGTTCTTGCGCGCCAGTTCCCGGGCGCGATCGCGAAATCCAGCATGGGCCTGCAGCGCCCCGCAGCATCCCTGGTTGTAGGGGACGCCGACCTCGACTCCATTGCTGTTCAGCACCCGAATGGTGGCGCGGTTGAGCTCGGCAAAGGCGACGTTGGCAATGCATCCGGCGTGAAACAGCACCCTGCCGCGCAGCGCGCCCCGCGCGGGATAGGTGGCGCCCATATCGTTGAAGAAGAAATCTTTGTCGATGGGCGGCGCCAGGGCTTCCATGTCCCGCAATCCCAGCATCTTTAGTATCCCCGAGCCTCGTGCCGCGGACTGCAGGCCGGAAGTCTGGTAGAAACGCAGCCTGCGCGCCCAGGTTTCCAGCAGCTTGAAATCGGGAATGACCCGCTTGAGAAAATAATTTCGGAGAATACGGCTCAGCATGGGCCGGGTGTAATGCTGCTCGATCTGGGCGCGGGCGCGTTCGACGATGCGTCCGTATTCAACCCCTGAGGGGCACGCGGTTTCGCAAGCCCGGCAATCGAGGCAGCGATCGATGTGCTTGACGAAAGAATCGCCGATCTTCAGCCTGCCCTGGTCCACCTGGGCAATCTGAAAAATCCGCCCGCGCGGCGAATCCATCTCCGTGCCCAGTTCCCGATAGGTGGGGCAGGCGTTAAGGCACAACCCGCAATGAATGCATTTGGAATAAAGGTCCCAGACAGGACGGTCCTTCTCGCTGAAGTTCGAGGGCGCAGGATCGCAGACGAGTCCCTGGTTGCAGTCAGTAGCGTCGGTGGCGGCAGGGGTGGCCATTCATGCAAGTATATTTGGTTTGAGGATTTCGGGTAGTGGGAAGTGCGAGGCCGTGAAAACCGACTACACCATGAACCGTCCGCGGTTCAGAATGTCTTTGGGATCGAGGGCTTGTTTTACCGCCTTCATGGTTTCGAGGTCGGTCACAGGCGCACCCCACAGGTCGAAGTGCTCTTTGGCTTCCTGCGGGCAATAGACCACTCTGGCCGACGAATCGGGAGGCAGCAGGCTGCGCAGCTCCGACATGGCGGCGGCATATTGCATGGCTGCCGGAGGGTCAACCGATAGCGGGATCATGGCGCAGACCAAGCGGCCTTCGGTGACCCGGCCGATGCTGGCGGCAAAAAAATTCTGGTGCAGCGCGCTGTTGGATGCGGCCTGAAATGTCCCGCTTACCGCCGCCAGCGGCACCGAAATATCGATGATCATGGCGTTGCGGTGACGGACCATCACCGCATTTTCGTAATTCTGGATCCACCGCCACATTTCGGTTTCGGCCTCGTCATTGAGGTGCTCTACCTCCTGCGACAGCTCATGCTCGTAGCGCTTGAAGATGGCGTCACTGCCCGCCACCTTCAGATAAACTTTCCAGGTCTTGTCCTGGGACATCCGGCTAGGAGAAACGAACGCGGAGGCCCGGGCCGTCGCCGCCCATTGTGGCCTTGCCGAGTCTGGAGACGTTGCGGAATCAGCTTCGTCCATCTGGAACATTGGATCGTCGCTGAAGTCATCTTCGGGCGGCTCTTCCACTTCCCTGACGTCAGGCAGATCGCACAAATATTCGCGCGCGGGCGGGGACACCGCCTCGAGGCACAGCCAGGCCAGGCCCGATTGCATCAGCCAGTTGCGGTACTTCATTACCTTCTGCGGCGATTCGAACGTGGCCACGTAGGTGCGGGTCTGGCGCGGGCGGGGATACACCTTGAAGCTGGCGCTGGTGACCACGCCCAGGGTGCCGTGACTCCCGATCATCAGTTTCATCAAGTCGTAGCCCGCCACATTCTTGACTACGCGTCCGCCGCCCTTGGCGCGCTTGCCGCCGGCGGTGACAAACTGCACTCCAATACAAAATTCGCGCACCCCGCCAAAGCTGGCCAGCAGCGGTCCGTGCGCGGCGCTGGCAAGAATTCCGCCCACGGTGCTATGTTCCGGGTCGCCGGGATCGAGCGGCAGGTACTGGTTGTGTTTGGCCAGGGTGGCCTGCAAGTCGGCCAGGGTCATCCCCGCGCCCGCCCCGATGGTGAGGTCGCCGGGATCGTAATGTTCGATGGCATTAAGGCGGTTGGTGCGCAGCAGGATGTCAACTCGCTCTGGGATTCCGCCGGTGTTCTGGCGAGTGTGCCCGCCCGAGGCTGCCACCACCCAGCCGCGATCGGCGGCCAGGTCGAGCAGCAGGGCCACTTCCTCGGCGTTTCGCGGGGAGACGACGCACGCCGGCACCACTCCCTGGATGGCGAAACTTTGGCGCAGGTCGGCGCCGGTCTCGATTTCAATATCTTCGAGCACGGCCGCTCCGCTGGGCTGGCTGGAGAGAGGCAGGCTCGAAACCGGCTTGCTAGACATTGGCTCGCTAGACATTGGCGGGAACTCCGAGGCCGGCCATGGGGTGCGCGGAGCCCAGGGTTTCGCGGCAGCTCCGCGTGGTGGGCAGCATTTTCTGCGGGTTCAACGTGGAGTTGGGATTGAACGCGTTGCGCACGCTGGTCATGGTATCGAGATCATCGTCGGTAAACATGAACGACATCATCTCCATCTTCTCCATGCCCACGCCGTGCTCGCCGGTGATCGAGCCGCCGACGCTCACGCAAAACTCCAGGATGTCGCGGCCCGCTGCCAGAGTGCGCTGCGTCTGCGCGGCGTCGCGGGTATCGAAAAGAATCAGGGGATGCAGGTTGCC
>JBBSHD010000337.1:0-2820 GCA_038253455.1 Terriglobales bacterium
AAGTGTTTGAGGCAACTTCTTGAGATTTTGGCGGAAGAGCAAAAACGGGGTACACCTAACTCACCTTCGCACCCTAAGCCCGCTGCTGCCCACCGAGCCCTTGCAGCGCGGTCGTGATCTTCGCGCTCCAGTCTTTGACTTCGTCGTCGAGCAGAGTGCGCTGGTCTGACTGGAACCGGGCGCGCAGCAGCGCGGAATACTGGCCGGCGGGAATGTTCTTCCCCCGGTAGATCTCACCCAGCTCGAAACTCTGCATGTGCTCAAGCCCCAGCGCTCCTGCGGCGTTCCTGATTTGCTCCAAAGTAATTTCGGCGGGAAAGAAGAACGAAAAATCGCGTTCCACGGCAGGGTAGCGCGATATCGCCCCGTAATGCGGCTCATGCAGCGCAACCTTGTAGAGCGCGGCCAGGTCCAACTCCGCGATATACACCGGCTGCTTCAGCTTGCGTTCTTCCTGCAAGCGCGGATGCAGCTCGCCGAAGCGCGCCACCGTCGCCGAATTAAGAACCGCTCGCGCACTGCGGCCGGGATGGTAATAATCGCGTTCCACCGCCGCGTCATAATGCAGGGTTGCGTGCTCGAAGCGTTCCAGAAGAGTTTCGATGTCGCCCTTAAAACGCCGGAAGGCGATGGTGGCCGCGTTGGCGTCGGCGGGCGAGGTCCGTTCGCTGCTGTCGCGCGATGCCAGCAGCGCGTCCCAGGTCTGCGCCAGGCATGCGGCGGGCTGCTCGCTGGTCTCCGGTCCCAATGAGGAATAGATCTGGCCGCACTCGAACAGGCGGGCCTCGGAGACTCCGCGGTTCAGGTTCCAGGCCATCATGCCGAGCATGCCGGGAAGCAATGACGTGCGCATCGCCGGCGTCTCTTCGCTGATCGGGTTGGCCACCTGGGCCGCGGCGACGCTGGAAAAGTCGGCGGCATCGGCGTTGGAAATAAACGTCAGGGAGATAGCTTCGTTGTATCCCAGGGTCAGCAGGGTGGCGCGTACCTGCGCGACGTGGTTCGCATCCGGCGCCTGCATGACTGCGCCCGAGAAGCCCGGCAGCGTGCTGGGAAAACGGTTGTAGCCGTAGATGCGCGCAATTTCTTCGATCAGATCAATGTTGCTTTCCACATCGAGTCGCCAGGTGGGAACGGTGACCACGTAAGTGTCGTCCTCCTGCGCGAAGTTGAACTGCAACCGAGTAAGGATTCGCCGGATATCGGCCCGGGGAATTTCGTGCCCCAGGATACGCAGCACTTCAGAGGCCGGCAGCCGCAGCGTGGGTCGGTCGATTGTGCGCGCGATGCTATCGATGGCGGCGCCGCAAAGCTCGCCGTCACCCGCGGTAAGCAGCAACTCGGCCACCTGGTCACAGGCGGTGGGACACGCGCCCCAATCGGCGCCGCGCTCGAAACGGTGTGAGGCATCGGTGTGCATGCCCAGCCGCCGCGAGGTTCGCCGCACGGTGGCGGGATCAAACCATGCCGACTCGATGAGTACATTGCGGGTGGCCGACGTGATCATCGAATCAAACCCGCCCATGACGCCGGCGATGGCGACCGGTTTTGCCGCATCGGCGATGATCAGGTCTTCGGGTTGGAGCTTGCGATCCATGCCGTCGAGGGTCTTCAAGGTCTCGCCGGGCCGGGCGCGGCGCACCACGATTTTGCCCCCCTGCAACCGGTCGAGATCGAAGGCGTGGGTGGGATGTCCCATTTCGAGCAGCGTGTAGTTGCTGGCGTCGGCGGCGCTGTTGATGGATTTGTGTCCCAGCAATTGCAAACGCTTTTGGGTCGCCGGTGAAGACGCCTGAATTTTTACGTTGCGGATTACGCGGGCGGTGTAGCGGGCGCAGCCTTCGGCGTCGGCGATTTCGATCGCGGCGTCGTGCGCGCCTTGCGCCTCCGGCAGGCGTGGTGCAAGAGCGCGAAGGTCGAGGTCATAGATGGCGGCGCACTCGCGCGCGATGCCGTAGTGGTTCATGGCATCCACGCGGTTGGTGGTGATGTCGGTTTCGAGCACGGCATCGCCGCCGTCGCCGGCGACGTTCTCCACCGCTACCCCGGCCATGGTCAGATCGTGGGCCAGGCCAGAAAGGGCTTCGCGCGACTGCAGGTCGCAGGGCAGCGCCACGAATTCATTCAGCCATTGCGGTGAAATCTTCATAGTGGATCGATGGTTCGCGCCCTACGCAAACTGCTGCAGGAACCGGACGTCTCCCTGGAAAAGCAATTGAATATCGTTGATGCCGTATTTCATCAGCGCCACTCGTTCCACGCCCATGCCGAAGGCGAAGCCGCTCACCACCGCGGGGTCGTAGTCGACGAAGCCGTACACCGCGGGATGCACCATGCCGCAGCCCAGCAGTTCCACCCAGCCGGTCTGTTTGCACAACCGGCAGGGTTCGCTACCCCGGCGCCCGCTGCCGTCGCAGATGATGCAGCTGATCTGCACGTCGGCGCTGGGTTCGGTGAACGGAAAAAATGAAGGATGAAATCGAGTGCGCACCCGTGAGCCGAAGAGCGCCTTCATGGCGTGCTCCAGAGTGCCCTTGAGATCGCAGAACGTAATGTTGTTGTCCACAGCCAGGCCTTCGACCTGGTGAAACATGGGCGAGTGGCTGGCGTCGGCGGTGTCGTGGCGGTGCACTTTTCCGGGAACCACCATGCGCACCGGCGGCTTCTGTTTTTCCATGGTGCGGATCTGCCCGGGGGACGTGTGGGTGCGCAGCAAGCGGCGCTCGCGGCGCGGCAGGCGCTCCTGGCCAGCCATGAGGAAGGTGTCCTGGGTATCGCGCGCAGGCTGGTTGGGAGGGAAGTTCAGCGCCTCGAAGTTGT
>JBBSHD010000338.1:0-2773 GCA_038253455.1 Terriglobales bacterium
GAGCCGCTCAGCGCGCGCTACAAGATCCCCATCGCCATCACCGGCTTCGAGCCCCTGGACATTCTCGACGGGGTGCTGATGACGGTGCGGCAGCTGGAAACCGGCCGCGCCCAGGTGGAGAACCAGTACTCCCGCGTGCTTACCCGCGACGGCAACTTGCCGGCGCGGAAGCTGGTCAATAACGTTTTTGAAATCTGCGACCGGAAGTGGCGCGGCATCGGCAGCATTCCCAAGAGCGGCTACAAGCTGCGCTATGAATTCCGCGATAACGACGCCGAGAAAATATTCGATGTGCAGGAAATTGACACCAAGGAACCGGCCATCTGCATCAGCGGCCAGATTCTCAAGGGCATCAAGAAGCCGCACGACTGCCCGGCGTTCGGCACGCAATGCACTCCGCAACGGCCGCTGGGCGCCACTATGGTCTCCGCCGAAGGGGCGTGCGCCGCGTATTACGCCTACGGCCGCCATCTCAAGCCCCACACCGCCGCCACGCCTGGTGAAGTGCACGCCGCGGCCGGAAGCGCATCGTGAGCGTCGAATCCGATTCGCATCGCGCAATCCTGGCGGCCGACGGCGCCAGTTGGCATGACAAGGTCATGCGTAAGTGCGCCGAGTCGGTGGAGGTCAAGCAGAAATTTTTCGAGCTTTACGCCACCGCCATCGGCGAGCTCAGCCAGAAGATGGCGGAACGCTTCCGCGACGGCCACCAGCTGTGGGTGATGGGCAACGGGGGCAGCGCTTGCGACGCCCAGCACGTGGCCGTCGAGTTCATTCATCCCATTATCGAAAAGCGCCGGGCCCTTCCCGCCCTCGACCTGGTCAGCCAGATCTCGGTGGTGACCGCCATCTCCAACGACAAAGACTTTGCCAAAATCTTCGTGGACCAGATCGAGCTCTGGGGCAAGCCGGGTGACATGGCGCTCGCGCTTTCCACTAGCGGCCAGTCACCTAACCTCATTTATGCGCTGGAAGCGGCCCGCCGCAAAGGCCTGCTCACCATCGCATTCTCCGGCAAAGATGGCGGACGCCTGACCGCGGCCGCCGACTACTGCTTTACCGTGCCCAGTTACAGCATCCATCGCATTCAGGAATCGCATGTCGCCCTGCTGCATATTCTGTGGGATTTGACCCACGTCGCGCTGGGCGAAGAAGACGTAATCTGACTTCGGTGATCAATCACCCATGAGTGACCAGGCGACCGACAAAACGAACACCGGGTCAACGGCCGCGCCTTCCCCCGCCGGGGAAGAAAGCAAGCTGGAAATCGATGGCAGCCTGATCGGCGCGGTATGCCCTGTGCCCATTTTCGATCACAAGCAAATCGTGCTGGGGCACGGCAGCGGCGGCAAGCTTACGTCGGAGCTGATCGAGAAAATGTTTCTGCCCGCCTTCAGCAATCCTCTGCTGGATAAACTCGACGACCAAGCGGTGCTCGAGATCAACGGATCGCGACTTGCCTTCACTACGGACTCGTATGTGGTGACCCCGATATTTTTTCCCGGCGGCGACATCGGCGACCTGGCGGTCAACGGCACGGTAAACGACTTGGCCATGAGCGGCGCCCGTCCGCTTTATTTGTCTGTGGCCTTCATCCTTGAAGAAGGCCTGACTGCCGAAGATTTGCAGCGGGTAGTAAATTCCATGAGCGCGGCCGCGCGCGCTGCCGGGGTGCAACTGGTGACCGGCGACACCAAGGTGGTGAACCGCGGCAAAGGCGACAAGATATTCATCACCACATCCGGCGTGGGAGTGATCGAGAAGCCGGTGAACATTTCCGCCGGCCGCGCGCGTCCCGGCGACAAGGTGCTGCTCAGCGGATACATCGGAGATCACGGCATGGCGATCATGTCGCAGCGCGAAAATCTGGAGTTTGAAGGCCTCATCGAAAGCGACACCGCGCCGCTGCACGGCCTGGTCGCAATCATGCTCGAAGCCGGCGAGGTCCATTGCATGCGCGACCCCACGCGCGGCGGAGTGGCGACTACGTTGAACGAGATCGCCGCGCGCTCGCGCGTGGGCATTCATTTGCGTGAAAACGATATCCCGGTGCGCGAATCGGTAAAGGGCGCGTGCGAAATCCTCGGCCTGGACGCTCTGTATGTCGCCAATGAAGGCAAGCTGGTCGCGGTCGTGGCCAGTGATTCGGCCGACGCGATTTTGCGGTCGATGCAAGAACATCCGCGGGGACGAGACGCTCGCATCATCGGGGAAATCGTGAGCGAGCACCCGGGCATGGTGTTGATGAAGACCGAAATCGGCGGCACCCGGGTTCTCGACGTGATGTTCGGCGAGCAGTTGCCGCGAATCTGCTGATTCCTGGTGGGCGTAGGGAAGAACCCGCGGCAGGCAGGCCAAATCACGGGGTATCAAACGGTTGCCCGCCGTGCCGGGTTGTATTAGAGTGGCACTTTAAGGGTCGGCATACAGGCACACTGGGAGGTTGTACGGATGGATCCAGTTGCGATATGGAAGTGGTCCCTGGTTAGCGGAGGGGCTGTGATAGCCGTAGTCGCGGTCTTGTTGCTGGCCATTATCTGGGTTGCCCGCAGCATTGACCGTCATGCATGCGATGTCTGGGTTGCCGGGAAAAATATCGCCGCCAATACCGTGAGCATCTGGATGCTGGAAAAGACCAACGATGTGGCGGGCGAAATTCTGCAGGTTGCGCAATCGATCGATGCCAGCTTGAAGTCGCTCGCCGGTGGGAAATGAGGCGCGCTTGACCCTCCTCATATACCTCACTCTTATTTATACCGCGGTGCTGGTGGCC
>JBBSHD010000339.1:0-2766 GCA_038253455.1 Terriglobales bacterium
CGGGCCAGGCGGATCCAGCGATCGAGGATCGGATTATGGGGAAACATTTCCAGCACCAGTTCGTCGGTGACGGCAATATCAGACGGCTCGCCGGAAAGCGCCACCCAGCGAGACGGCCCGCGCCCCATGCAGAACAGGGGACGAATATATTCCGGAACAAATCCAGGGATGTCGTAGGCGGCGCTCACCCCTTGCTGAAAAGCGAACGTGCGAATGTTGTTTCCATAGTCGAAAGTCACGGAGCCCATTTTTTGCAGGGCCAGCATGCCTTCGACGTGGCTGGCAATCGATTGCAGTGACCGCGCCAACTGCCCTTCGGGATCGCTCTGGCGCGCTTCCCGCGCTTGTTCTACCGGCATGCCGGCGGGGATGTACCCATTGAGAGGATCGTGGGCCGAGGTCTGATCGGTCAGGATATCGGGCACCACGCCGCGCTCCGCCAGCGCGGGAACGATGTCAGCGCAATTTCCCACCAGGCCCACCGATACCGCTTCGCGCTTGCGCACCGCGTTCTTCAGAATGCGCAGCGCCTCATCCAGATTGTTCACCATGAAGTCGCAATAGCCCGACTTCAGCCGCTTCTTGATTCTCTCGGGATCGGCCTCGATGCCCAAAAATGCCGCGCCGGCCATGGTGGCAGCCAGGGGCTGCGCGCCTCCCATGCCTCCGAGTCCGCCGCTTACCACCAGCTTGCCGGCGAGGCTGCCGCCAAAGTGGCGATCGGCGACGGCGGAAAAAGTCTCGAAAGTTCCCTGCACGATTCCCTGCGAGCCGATATAGATCCAGGATCCAGCGGTCATCTGCCCATACATCATCAGGCCCGCGCGCTCCAGCAGGTTGAACTGCTCCCAGTTCGACCAGTGCCCCACCAGGTTGGAATTCGCAATCAGTACCCGGGGGGCATAGTCGTGGGTTCTGAAGATGCCGACCGGCTTACCGGATTGCACCAGCAGGGTCTCATCATTCTCGAGAGACTGCAGGGAGCGAATGATGGCGTGGTAGGAATCCCAGTTGCGGGCGGCCTTGCCGGTGCCGCCATAGACGACCAAGTCCCCGGGACGTTCGGCCACCTCGTCATCGAGATTGTTCATCAGCATCCGCATAGCAGCTTCCTGCTGCCAGCCTTTGCAGGATAGCTGCGAACCACGCGGAGCTCTTATGTGCAGCGATTGCGCGCTATCGGACATGCGACCACGATGTTAGTGCCTGTGCGGGCGGGTGGCAAATTGCGACGGTGGCTGCCGGGTCGCTACCAGGAACTGTATGCGGTGCCGTCGGAGCCGACGCCGGGGGCGCCGCTGTGGACGTCGCTGATGCCGGGGTCGGATTGATCGATGCTCAGCAGGATGTCTCCCTGTTCAACTTGCCAGGTGGTGCGTGAGTTGGTGAGAGGATCGAGCGGGAGCTGCTTCATATAATTCGCCGAAACCAGCTCGTCGAGCGACCGGGGGCCGCGCAGCTTGTCTTCGGTAAATTGTTCGATGGATTCGCGCATGCTGTAAAGATCCTGACGCAGCACCGCTTCGCGCGCGCGGACGATGGATTGCTGGTAGTTGGGGACCGCAAACGAGATCAATATAAGAATGATGCCGATCACGATCATCAACTCAATCAGGGTAAATCCCGCCTGACGCTGGGAACGGCGGCGCGAGCCAGGAGCGGCGGCGGTGCGCTGCGATCGGAATTTGCGAGGTTTCATCAAGATCAGGCCCGGGGTTACGCCCTTATTTTACCAGTCAGAATACCTGCTGCCATCGATGGCCGTGCCTTGAGAGGTGGTATGGACGTTAAACAGGTTTTGTCCTCCCCACGAATCGCTCTTGGGATCGTCTTCCATGCTGAGCTTTCCCCACTCGGCTTTGCCGGTCATTGGGTCGACGGGGATGGTTCGCAAGAACCGGACTTTTTTGCCTTGCACGTCCACGCCGTCCACCAGCGTTTGCAGATCGGGAGGGTAGCCATTGGTGCCCACCTTGACGCGGAAGGCGTTGCGATCAGCCGCATCCTTATAGTGGTCGATGGCGTCGCGCATCTCCCATAAATCACGGCGGAGCTCATGCTCTTTTTCGCGCTTCACCCGCATCCTGGCGATAGGAATCACCGCCCCGGTGAGGATCGTGATAATGGCGATGGCCACGATCAGCTCCAGCAGGGTGAATCCACTTTCGTGTTTGCACCGGGCGGCTCTGAAATTGCGGGCTTCCTTCATAGCTTAAGTTACCGCTTTTAATTTTACCGCCGCGGCGAAGGCCGGAGCCGGTAAATCAGCGGATGCTGACACTCATGGCTGATCCCACGGCGGGCAGGGGCTGCA
This sequence comes from Terriglobales bacterium, assembly GCA_038253455.1. GTDB lineage: Bacteria > Acidobacteriota > Terriglobia > Terriglobales > Acidobacteriaceae > JBBQWT01. The sequence continues at coordinate 2,315 of JBBSHD010000339.1, forward strand.
TCGCGCCGTTGCGCGCACCCGGCCGGGTGATTGAAATCTGGGTCTCGCCCTTGGCTTTTGCCATCAGGGTGAGCACAAACACGGTTCCATCACCCTGAATGCCGGCAACGTTGGGAGGGCGCGTGGCGTTGGCCTGCAGCAATCCCGGTGGATCTTCGCGATGCACCAGCGCCACCGCCTGGCCATCGCGCGAAAGCAGGTCGCCATTGGCAATGTTCATGAGTTGCAGCAGCTTGGGGTCGTAGCTGATCTGCACCGGCACCGCGCCCAGGTCTTTGGCGCCGGCCACGTTAATAGCCACCGAAAAAATTGAGCCGGCTGCGGCCTGCATGGGGCTGGGCGCGATGCTTAGAGAAACACCCCGGGGCGGCGGCGGCGGGGGGGCCTGCGATCCGGGCGTGGTTGGGGGTGGCGGCGACACCAACCCGCGGGGCCCGGCGACGGCCTGAGCC
>JBBSHD010000340.1:0-2766 GCA_038253455.1 Terriglobales bacterium
ATAAAGCCGGAAAGAACCTGGAAAAATTATCCTCCGATCAGATGGAGGAGTATTGGCAGAAAGCGAAACAAACGGAGCTGGCGCCGCCGCCGCTGAGGGAAGAAAAATAATGACCGCCGGGCAGGGAAGCCGGGGGACCGGCGCTATTTCATCTTCGCCGTCCGCGGACGGCATCATCATCCGCCATTGCAACGGGAGCGATGAGTTCGCGGCTTGTGTGGCGCTGCAGAAAGAAGTCTGGAATTTTTCTGACGCCGATCTGGTTCCCCTGCGGCTGTTCGTAGTGGCCGACAAGATCGGCGGCCAGGTCATCGGCGCATTCGACGGCGAGCTGATGGTGGGTTTCGCGCTATCGATTCCCGGTTCCCGCTTTGGACATCCGTACCTGCATTCGCACATGCTGGCGGTGAAGGACAGCTATCGCGACCGCGGCCTGGGCCGCCGGATCAAGCTGGCGCAGCGCCACGACGCGATGGCGCGCGGCTTTGCGCTGATGGAGTGGACCTTCGACCCGCTCGAGATCAAGAACGCCTACCTCAACATCGAAAAACTCGGCGCCATCGCCCGGCGTTACACCATCAACCAGTACGGGCCGTCGTCCTCGCCGTTGCAGGGGGGCCTGCCCACTGACCGGCTGGTGGCGGAATGGTGGCTGGGATCGAATCGGGTGCGAAGCCTGCTGGACGAGGGCGGCGCCGCCACTCGCGCAATTGTCATGACCGAGAAACGCATTACGGTGCCCTATGCCATCGCCGAGTGGAAGACTTCGGAAGAAGGACGTCCGCGGGCGCGGACGGTACATTCACGCAACCGGGAAGAATTTCTGGCTGCATTCTCAGCGGATCTGGCGGTGCTTGGGCTGGAGCGCGATCCGGACGGCAACGGGACCTATTTGCTGGGTCGCTGGGATGAAAATCTTTCCTTTACCGCGTCGGGGTAAACCAAGAATTAATTCTCTGCCGAAACAATTCACTGGAAAAAGCCATTATGAAAATTGAGAGCATTACGCTGCGCGAAATCCAGATGCCGCTCAAGCATTTTTTTGAGACCAGCTTTGGGCGCACTACCGGCCGCCGCATCCTGCTGGTTACCCTGCATTGCGACGGTCACGATGCGTGGGGCGAGTGTGTGGCCGGCGAGCATCCTTATTACAGCGAGGAGTCGGTGGAAACAGCGTGGTATGCGATCGAAAACTACCTGGCGCCGGGTTTGGCGGGAAAGACACTGTCGGAAGGCGCGCAGTGTGCGCCCCTATTTTCGCAGGTGCGCGGCCACCGCATGGCCAAGGCGGCACTGGAAAACGCACTGTGGGCTGCCGAGGCCGTGGAAAAGAACGTTCCTTTATTCCGGCTGCTGGGCGGCTCCCCCAAGCCAGTTCCTTGCGGGGTTTCCATCGGAATTCAGGAATCGCCGCAAAAGCTGATGGAGAAGATCGCCACCGAGCTCGAAGCCGGCTACCGGCGCATCAAGGTGAAGTGCAAGCCGGGATGGGACATTGAAATTTTCGCGGAAATCCGAAGGTTGTGGCCGGGAATCACGCTGAGTTGTGACGCCAACTCCGCTTATACGGTGGCGGACGCCGAACATTTGCGAAAATTCGATGAATTCAACCTGATGATGATCGAACAACCGCTGTGGTCGGATGATATCTTCCATCACGCGGCGTTGCAAAAGGAGTTGCGCACCGCGATCTGCCTGGATGAATCCATTCGTAACGGCCGGGACGCCGCGCTGGCGGCGGCGCTGCAGGCGTGCCGCATCATCAACATCAAGGTGGGAAGGGTCGGTGGCTTCAGCGAGGCCATCAAGGTGGACGACGTTTGCCGGGCGAACGGCATACCGGTATGGTGTGGGGGCATGCTGGAATCCGGGATCGGCAGGGCGCACAATCTGGCGCTCTCCACGCGAGAAAATTTCAGCCTCCCGGGCGATGTTTCGGCTTCAGCCCGGTACTGGGCCGAAGATATTATCGAGCCCGAGGTCACGGTTTCCGCGGATGGCTATATCGCCATGCGTGACCAGCCGGGAACGGGATATGCGATTAAAGAGAAATTGATCGAAAGCCTGACCACCCGTAAGATCCGCATCGCTCCCCGCAACTAGAAATTCACCGAGTTAGTTTTGCGCGACCGTTGAGTCGGAAGCTGGTTTGCTGAGCATCTCGACGCCCTGCTGGAACGAAATGCCGGGGGAAACGCGGTGAAAATCTGAAAACTCCTGCTCTTCGTTCAAGGTCAAGGATTTGAAAAACAATGCCTTGCCTTTGAAGTTGAGCTTCAGGGTGGTCAGGGTCCAGTAGTCATTCGCGACTTCGGTCTTCTCCATGGAAAATTTGCCGCCCTGTTCCAGGCGCGCCAGCACGCCATAGCCAAACTTCACTTCGCGCATGAGGTGGGCATCCATTTTCAAGATGCGCTGGTGCTGCTTTTCAATGGTCAGGTTGCCGGTCATGGCGGCGAATACCGTGGTTTCGCGCGACGTTGGTTTGTAATTGGGATTGGGTTCAAACTTGAGATTCAGGATCTGTTGCCCCTGGACGGAAGGGTCGGCGTAGCTGTAGACAAAGGCGTCGGGGAAGCTCTGAAACATTTTCTTAACCTGGGCTTCATCCTGCTTGGCTTCGCGCCGCTTCTTTTCCTGGGCGGCAGGGCTGGCGAGAAAATCCTGCAATCGCTTGTCGTCGGCAGCGCGCTGTTCCGGGGTGAGCGGCTTGTCGTTGATGGCGATGGTGCGGGCAACGCCGCCCTGATCGGTATCAATGATTTC
>JBBSHD010000341.1:0-2760 GCA_038253455.1 Terriglobales bacterium
CCTACTTTCTCTTTCTCCACGGAATGCTCGATCCCTGGTTCAACCAGAAGTATCCGTTCAAGCACATGAAGAAGTGGCTGTATTGGCCCTGGGCGGAATACCGGGTCTTACGCGACGCTCGCGCCGTTCTTTTCACCAGCGAAGAAGAACGGAGATTATCTCGCCAGTCATTCTGGCTCTATCGTTGTCGCGAAGTAGTGGTGAACTATGGCACGGTGGGCCCAACCGGCGATCGCATAGCGCAACAGGAGGCATTCTTAAACAAATTTCCTGAATTGCGCGGCAAGCGCCTGGCGTTGCATATCGGACGCATTCATCATAAGAAGGGCTGCGACCTGTTGATCGAGGGTTTCGCCGCAGTGTTGGCATCGGACCCCGATTGGCAGCTTGTGTTTGCCGGGCCGGACCAGATTGGATGGAAGAACGATTTGGTGCGCATGGCATCGAAGCTGGGGATCGCCGATCGCATCACATGGACGGGTATGGTCGCCGGTGACCTCAAGTGGGGCGCGTTTTATAGCGCAGAATGTTTTGTATTGCCTTCCCACTCGGAAAATTTTGGCATCGCGGTGGCGGAAGCGATGGCCAGCGGATTGCCGGTCCTTATCTCCAATAAGGTGAATATCTGGCGCGAGATTGAACAGGATGGCGGCGGCCTGGTCGCTCCTGATACCCTGGCCGGCACCATCAGTCTGTTGCAGAGGTGGCTGGCGCTCAGCGCCGAGGAAAAGTCGGCGATGAGTATGAAAGCGAGAGCATGTTTCTTCGACAAGTTCGAGGTCCGCAAGACCATTGCGGGATTTCTGGACGTGTGGGGAGGTAAAACTCTCCCCATATGATAAGAAAATTCAAAAAGCTGATCAGGATTCTGCAATACCCTCCCTATGCCCGGGCCATGTTCAAAGGGGTGGCTGCGGCCATCGAGCATGAGGTTTTTCTCGAGTCAAAGGCCTTCAAAACGGTCATCGACATCGGCGCCAATCGTGGACAGTTCGCAATGGTGGCGCGGCGCTGTCTGCCCGGCGCGCGCATCATTTGCTTCGAGCCCTTGAGCGACGCCGCCAGCACCTTCCGGCTGATCTTTGCCAATGACAAGCAGGTCTCGCTGCACCAGATGGCCATCGGTCCGGCCGCCCGAGATGCGGAGATGCATGTTTCCGGCAGAGATGACAGCTCGTCGCTATTGCCGATCACCGCACTGCAGGAAACCATCCATCCTGGAACCGCCGAAAAGGGCACAGAAAAAGTTCACGTCGAGCCTCTCGACCGGGTCATCGAAGCAACTTCAATCGTCGCCCCGGCGCTGTTGAAGATGGATGTTCAGGGTTATGAACTACAGGCGCTGAGAGGATGCACGGGAATATTGGACCGTTTTGACTTTATCTATGTTGAGTGCTCGTTTATAGAGTTTTACCAAGGCCAATCGCTGGCCCACGAGGTTATCGGATTCTTAAGCGAACAGGGCTTCAATCTCTCGGCGGTCTATCATGTGGGGTTCGACCCCGATCACCAGCCCATGGATGCCGATATGCTATTCTCGAACTCTAAAACCCCGGTTCGGACCTAAGTTCCCCGCATCCTGTTCGAGATCCAAGCAGCAAGCGAATCCAGGAGAACCCTTCGCGGTCCTGGATACTTTCCGGGAAATTTATGATCTCGATCCTGATACCAACCAAAAATGAGGAACAGGATCTTCCCGGATGCCTGGCCTCCGTCGCGTGGAGCGACGACGTTCATGTGTTCGATTCCTGGAGCGTCGACCGCACCACTGAGATCGCGGAAAAAGCCGGCGCGCACGTGACCCGGCGAGGCGACCAGGGAACCGCGGCGATGTTCGGCGGCGACGAAGCCGCGCACAAGAACTGGGCGCTGCAAAACATTCCTTTCAAGCACATTTGGGTATTTCACCTGGACGCCGACGAACGAGTGACTCCGGAACTGGCCGAAGCCATGCGCGCGGCGGTCTTGAATCCTGGCGGCTATGTGGCATTCCGCCAGCCCCGCAGGGATTTTCTGTATGGCCGGTGGCTGAAGCATGTTGCGCCAAGCCCCTTCAACATTCGCCTCTTCCGCCGGGATCGCATGACTTTTACCAGAGTGATTAATCCAGTGCCTCAACCCGGTGGGCCGGTGGGCGAGCTGACCGGGTACCTCGATCATTTTTCTTTCAGCAAAGGTCTTAGCCGTTGGCTGGAACGCCATAATTCCTACAGCACGATGGAAGCCAGGCAGATCATGCTTGACCGTCAGACCCACCGGCAATTCAGCATTCGCAAGGCTTTCTTTGACCCTGACCTCAACCAAAAGAGGTTCCACCAGAAAGCGATGTTTTACCGGCTTCCGATGAGGCCGCTGGTTAAATTTGTCCTGCTGTATTTCGGGAAGCGGGGTTTTCTTGATGGCCGGGCTGGGTTCACGTACGCCATGCTGCAATCCTTTTATGAATATATGATTGTGCTGAAGACGCGCGAGCTTGAACTGCAGCCAGATTAAGTGTGAAGAGAAATCGGAGCGCCTGCGGCCGGCAAGGAAAACTTCTTGTCCCCAGGAGTGTTTTCCTTTTAGCTTATAAACTGTCTGGCGGGAACCAGGGGAGCGACAATCCAGGGAAACCCTTCCAAGGGATAACTTTTGCGAATTCTCTTTCTCGGAATCAATTACTGGCCCGAACAGACTGGGATAGCGCCCGTCACCCAGCGCCGCTGTGAATATTTGGCTGCGCAGGGACACGAAGTCACCATCTGCACCGCCTTTCCTTAC
>JBBSHD010000342.1:0-2738 GCA_038253455.1 Terriglobales bacterium
ATAGCCAATTAACCTGTCGTTGGCAACCACGACGCGAAAGTCCCCGGCGCGCTGCATCATTCCGGCCGGGACTTCCGCGCTTTCATCCGCAACCATCCTGACGACCCCGGTGTGCGGCCGCAATGCTCTGCCTCAAATCTGCATCGAACCTCTATGCTTTCTCACCTGACCTTTATTTTGAATGGCGCGGCGGGGGCCGGCGACAAGCTCAAGGCCAAAGAGGTCATTGAGCAGATTTGCGCGGAACGTGGCGTGACCGCCAAGGTGATGATGGCCACGACCGGCGCGCAGATCCTCGAATTTGCGAAGCAGGCAGTCAGCGAAAAACCCAGCGCGGTAATCGCCGGGGGCGGCGACGGCACCATCAACGCCGTGGCGTCGGCGGTGGTGGGCTCCGATATCCCTTTTGGCGTATTGCCCATCGGCACGTTGAACCACTTGTCCAAGGACCTGAAAATTCCTCTCAAGCTGGAGGACGCGGTCGCCAATATTTTCGACGGACACATCGAAAAAATTGACGTCGGCGAAGTGAACGATCACATTTTTCTCAACAATTCCAGCCTGGGACTCTACGCCCAGATCGTCGAGCAGCGGGAACGCCAGCAGCGCCGGGGAACTTGGAAGTGGGTGGCGTTCTTGCGGGCTAGCCGGTCGGTATTGAAGCGCCACACAACAATGGTGCTGCGGCTTAAGATCGATGGCGAATCGCAGTGGCGCCGGTCTTCGCTGGTGTTTGTGGGAAATAATCAGTACGAGGTTTCCGGCTTGCGCCTGGGAAGGCGCGCGGCGCTGAATTCCGGCAAGTTGAGTTTGTACGTGGCGCAAACTTCCAGCCGCGTCGAGCTTTTGAAAGTTGCGGTGGCGACATTTTTCAAGAAAGCCGACCGCAGCGGCAAGCTGGAAATGATGGACGCGCGCGCTATCGAGGTGAGCATTTCCCGCCGCCAACTGCGGGTCGCCACCGACGGCGAAGTTAACCTCATGACGCCGCCGCTCAAATTTTCCATCCGGCCGCAGGCGCTGTCAATCATCGTCCCTCATCCCGAACCGGAACCCCCCGCTGCCGCCGCCGTGTTGAACTCAGCAGAAACCCAGGCCAAGGTTTTCTGATGCGGACCCTGGTGCATATCTCCGACCTGCATTTCGGCCGCGTCAACCGCCAGATCGTCGAAGCCTTGCGTGTCGAGGTGCTGCGTATCCATCCCGATGTGCTGGTCATTTCAGGGGACCTCACCCAGCGGGCTCGCCGAGATGAGTTCGCGGACGCGCGAAGTTTTCTCGACACCCTGCCGTTTCCCCAAATCGTCGTCCCCGGAAACCATGACGTGCCGCTCTATAACGTGTGGGCGCGGGGAGTGACGCCGCTTTCCCGGTATCACCGTTTCATCACCTCCAATATGGAACCTTATTTCGCTGACGACGAGATCGCGGTGGCCGGAATCAACACCGCACGCTCGCTTACTTTCAAAGGCGGTCGCATCAACCGCAGCCAGGTAACGCGCGCCTGCGAGCTGATGGCCGGCCTGCCTTCTCACGTTACCCGGGTCGTTGTCACCCACCATCCCTTCGACCTGCCCAGCAGCCGCGACGCCGGCGACCTGGTGGGGCGGGCGCACATGGCGATGGCCGGCTTCGCGCGCTGCCGCGTCGATCTGTTTTTCTCCGGACATCTGCATGAAGGCGCCACATCGGAATCGGCGGGCAGATATAAAATTCGCGGGCACTCGGCGCTGGTAATCCAGGCGGGCACGGCGACTTCCACCCGCTGGCGGGGCGAATGTAACTCGTGGAACGTGGTGCGCATCGACTATCCCCGGGTGTGCGTGATCCGAATGACGTGGAAGCCCGATGAGGCGCATTTTGCGGCATCCGCGGAAGAACAATTCGAGCGGCGCGAGGAAGGCTGGTACCGCACCGCGGCTTCCGCGCGAACCCAACTCACCCCCTGCACGCCCGAGCCGGCACCCGAAAGCGCCGGCGCGCAGACCATCAACCGGTAACCACCAACTATTGGAGGAAATTGGCATTCCTCGCTATAGAACGTGAAGGAGTTGGAGGAGTTGTCATTCCGAGCGAAAGCCGAGGAACCCTTTGTTCCCTCGCCGCAACCAGAACAATCCGCCGAGCCACAGTCTCAAAGAACCGGCGGTCAGGTTTTACGCGTAGCCTGCCTTTGACTCTAACTCCCCACGCAAGAACAATGCCTGGACGCACCATTAATTAGCGTGATCATTAGCTGGGCACTCACTCCGCGCCTTACTCTCACCCTCCAAATAATTGTCATCTCGACCGGAGACCCCGGGCCTTTGCGGGGCGTAGTGGAGAGACCTCGGGGCGGCTTTTGTTGTTGGTTTCTCTCCGGTCGAGATGACATTTGTTAGAGAGTGAAATTACAGCCGGAGCCAAGATTCCAGCGAATCATCACAGACCGGTTGCAAACGGCCATTTCGGGCGTCGAGCGGCGCGCGCGAAATAGACCATCAATCCAATCACGATGATGATCAATCCCAGCCGGACCTCTTTGAAGAAATGGGGCCGCGCGATCATCACATACAAAAACCCGGCGATGGCCAGCACCGCGGGCGCGGGATACAGCCACATGCGGAACGGACGCGGCGCCTCCGGATGGCCCGAGCGCAGCACGATGATGCCTACCGCCTGCACCAGGAACTGCACCATGATGCGAATGACGACCAGCGCGGCGATTACGTCCGCCAGCCGCAGCATGCAAAACATAA
>JBBSHD010000343.1:0-2731 GCA_038253455.1 Terriglobales bacterium
CTTCAACCAGGGCTACTTCTACGACGCCCACGAGGTGCTCGAAGACGTCTGGCGCGAGACCGCTGGCCCGCCAAAAAATTTTTTGCAGGCACTCATTCAGATCGCCGTCGCACTGCACCACCACGGCGCCGGAAACGTCGTTGGCGCGTCTTCTTTGCTGGCCAAGGCCCAGACCCGCCTTGCGGTCTGCCCTGACCCGTGTGAAGGCATTTGCGTGGCCGCTCTGCGCGAAAATGTCCAGCACTGGCAGCACGCCCTCGCCAGTGGTTCGCCGCTTCCGCCATTTCCCCAGGCGCAACCTTCTTCCCCGCCCAAACTATAGTTTTTTTGGTACGCGCCTTTTGCGCTTGGTCTTCTGCCACCGAGTGGTAGAATCTGGGCTGATTGTGAACGTCACCGCCATACCGTGACCGAAACCGCCGTCAAAAAATTTTTGGGGACTGAGGACGCTGCCGTAGTTACGAGCCAGTCTCCGGCGGAAGACCGTTCCGCTTCCTCCCCCGCCGTCACCGTTCCGCTCATCGATCTTGCGCGCCAGTACGCCGTCATCAAGGATGACATTCTGGCCGCCGTCGATCGCGTCTGTTCCTCGCAGCAATACATTCTTGGGGATGAGGTCAGCAGCTTCGAGAGCGAAATTGCCGCCTTCACCGGCACCGCCCATGCCATCAGCTGCGCTTCCGGGACCGATGCCCTGTGGCTGTCTCTGCTCGCCGCCGGCGTAAATCCGGGCGACGAGGTCATTACCACCGCTTTCAGTTTCGTGGCGACGGCAAACTCCATTACCCGCGTCGGCGCGCGTCCCATCCTGGTGGATGTGGATCCTGAAACCCTGAACATCGACCCCGAGTGTGTCGAAGTCAAATTATCGGAATCGCATACCGGACGCCGCAGCGCCATCATCGCCGTGCATCTCTATGGCCAGTGCGCCAACATGGACAGGTTTCGCAGCCTGGCGGTCGATAACCGCGTGGCCATGATCGAAGATGCGGCCCAGGCCCTGGGCGCGGAATGGCGTGGCCATCGCGCCGGCTCGCTGGGCAGCATGGCCGCCTTGAGCTTCTACCCCACCAAGAACCTGGGCGCGTACGGAGATGGTGGCTGCGTCACCACCGACGACCAGCGCTTTGCCGGCCACTTGCTGATGCTGCGCAATCACGGCAGCCGCGTCAGATATCATCACGACGAAGTGGGATGGAACAGCCGCCTCGACGCTATCCAGGCCGCAATCCTGAAAGTCAAGCTCCAGCATTTGGAACAATGGAACGCCGCCCGCGTGAAACGCGCCGCCATTTACGAGCGCCTGTTTGCCGGCGCCGGCCTGCACCCCACGTCGCGTGCCGTGACCCACGACAGCGCAAGTGGGTCAGAGTTCCCCATAAAACTTTTGCGCAACCGCTCCAACGGATATCACATTTATCACCAGTATGTGATTCGCGCGCAGCGGCGCGACGAATTGCGGGAATTCCTGCGGCAGCGCGGCATCGCCACCGAGGTGTATTACCCGGTCCCCATCCACCTGCAAAAATGTTTTGCTTATCTGGGTTACAGCGCCGGCAGCCTGCCCGAAAGTGAAAAGGCGGCCAACGAAGTTCTTGCCCTGCCCATGTTCCCCGAGCTTCGTGAAGACGAGCAGAAGCTGGTAGTGAACGCCATCGCTGAGTTTTACAGCTAGCCGGCGTTGCAGCTGACCTGGGGGCGCTGTGGTGTTTTGCCCTGGAAATTTTTCGCGCCCGTCAACATCGCACGAAGGGTTTGCAGAGGGTAGGGGTTCTTCCTCACCCCCGGTGAAGCTGGGGGATCGTCAGAATGACAACCGAGGGGGTAGGGCGTCTTCGTTAGCAGAATGTGATATCGCAAAGCAATTCGAAGCTCTCTACTTCCCGTTCCCCAATTTTCCCGCCGCCGCAACCACGGGTACGGCTGCTACCACTGGCCGCACCTGCACTCCATCCATCTTGTACTTCCGGTCCACCACGCCGCCCCCCGGAAGCCTCAGCCGCAGCACAAAAATCGGGATCGCTCCCTGCTTCTTGTCAAAGGTCTCGGTTCCCACTCGCGCGGGAAAAATTCCGTTCAGCTTGTGCTCGAGAAATGCGGTCTCGTAGCGGTCGCGCCTGGTGTTCCAGGTGAAGACCCGCGCCTGGTCGTAATCGAAGGGCATGCCTTCTTTAGGTTCGGTCAAGAGCGTCAGGTATTGCGGCACGGTCTTGCCCGAGGCGGTCGAAATCTGGTTCAGCACAAAAAAACCTACCATGCGCTTGTTCTCGGCATAGCGCGCGATCTCGAGCGGCACGTCGAAATCGAGCAGCCGGCCATAGACCCATCCCACGTGGTTCTGCGTGTCCCGCACCAGCCACCAGTCTTCAAGCGCCGGGCCGGTGGGTTTAGAGAGCGCCGATTTGGCTGGACTAAAAGATGTATCCGGAACGGTCGAGATCCTGGGAGGAGGCTTTTCCGCAGAAGCCCTCCGCAGCACGTCAACGCTGTCATTTTTCTTAAGCTGGTAAAGGGTTTCGGTCTGCCGGCCCGGCGCCACGTGCATGTTGAGCTCTGCCCGGGCTACGCCCCTGGCCTGTACCACGGTTGCGCTGTTCGCGGAAGCCAGTTGCTCGAAACCGTCATAAACGTTTTTGCCGACCAGGCTGCGGGTTTCCACCCAGCCTTCGGTCCCTTCGCTGGTGCGGATTCGATCAAACAGCTTGCGATGATCGAGAATTTCCACGCGGTC
>JBBSHD010000344.1:0-2731 GCA_038253455.1 Terriglobales bacterium
CAGTTTTACTTTTGCAGCGCTGGGTGCCACGCAAAGTTTCTTGCCAATCCGCAAGCTTACGCGGAGAAGGCTTCTGCCCAATCTTCGGCTGGCCCGGCCCTGGTAACCCTGGGAGCCAACTCACCGGCGCCGCGCATTGCTCCCGCGCCTGCCACTCCGCCACGCACGGCGCCGATAACACCGCCAACCGGCGGATACATCTGCCCCATGGATCCCGAAGTCCATTCCGCCAAGCCGGGCGCCTGCCCTAAGTGCGGAATGGCTCTTGAGTCCGCCGACCTTTCGGCGGAGCTGTCTGAAACGGTGGAATACACCTGCCCCATGCATCCCCAGATTGTTCGTCCGGCGCCCGGCAACTGCCCGATTTGCGGCATGGCCCTGGAGCCGCGCACCATCGCCGCCGGTTCCGCTGCTAATCTCGAACTGCGCTCGATGACGATCCGTTTCTGGACCGGGGTGGTGCTCACCGCCCCTTTGTTGCTTCTCACCATGCTCCCGCCGTTGCGCGACTGGGGCACATCGATGCTGGGCGGGCGGGGTTTCACCTACCTGCAGATGGCGCTGGCCACGCCCGTGGTTCTCTGGTGCGGGTGGCCGTTCTTTGAGCGGATGTGGGTTTCGCTGGTGAACCGCAGCCTCAACATGTTTACCCTGATCGGCATCGGCTCCGGCGTCGCTTATTTTTACAGTGTCTTTGCCGCGTTCGTGCCCGGCTTCCTTCCCGCGTCGTTTCGCGAAGCGGGCGGCGAGCCCCAGGTTTATTTTGAAGTCTCCGCCACCATCATCACCCTGGTCTTGCTGGGACAGGTGCTCGAACTCCGCGCGCGCGGCCAGACCAGCAGCGCCATCCAGATGCTGCTGGGTCTCGCGCCGCGAACTGCCCGGGTGGTACATGATGACGGCTCTGAAGTGGATGTTCCGTTGTCAGAGGTGGTGGCCGGCGACCGGCTGCGGGTTCGTCCCGGGGAAAAGATTCCGGTGGATGGCCCGGTGATCGAAGGCAGCAGCTCGGTGGATGAATCCATGATTACCGGCGAATCATTGCCGGTGGAAAAGACCACCGGCGCGCGCCTCACCGGGGCCACCGTCAACGGAACCGGCTCGCTGCTGATGCGCGCGGAACGCGTTGGCAAGGAGACAATGCTGGCGCAGATCGTGAAAATGGTTTCCGAGGCGCAACGCACCCGCGCTCCCATCCAGCGCCTGGCCGATAAAGTGGCCGGGCTGTTCGTGCCCGCAGTGGTGGCGGCCGCCGTGATCACGTTCGCGGTGTGGGCGTTGGTGGGTCCGCAGCCCCGCCTGGCCTATGCGTTGCTCAACGCCATCGCGGTCCTGATCATCGCCTGCCCGTGCGCCCTGGGGCTGGCCACTCCCATGTCGATCATGGTGAGCACCGGCCGGGGAGCGACCAATGGCATCCTGATTAAGAACGCCGAAGCCCTGGAGCGCATGGAAAAAATCGATACCCTGGTCATCGACAAGACCGGCACCCTGACCGAGGGACGTCCCCAAGTCGGCAAGATAATTTCCGCCGGCGGGTTCACCGAAGACGAGGTCTTGCGGTTGACCGCCGGGGTGGAGCGCGCCAGCGAGCATCCCCTGGCCGAAGCGATCATCCGCGGCGCCACCGCCAAGGGCTTGACCGTCGCCACCGCGTCTGACTTCTCATCGACCACCGGGCGCGGCGTGGCCGGCGCCGTGGAAGGCCGCATTGTTAAAGTGGGCAGCGCCAATTACATGAAAGATTCAGGGTTGCCGGCGCCGGAGCTGAGCGCACTTGAAGCCCAGGCCGAAGAGCTGCGAAAACTCGGCCACACCGTGGTCTTCGTAGCGGTCGGCGACAAGCTGGCCGGGCTGGTGAGCATCACCGACCCCATCAAAGAATCGGCGCGGGACGCCCTGCGCTTTCTCCGCAAGCAGGGCATTCGCGTGGTGATGCTTACCGGGGACAACCGCACCACCGCATCCGCGATTGCCACGCAGCTCGAACTCGACAGCTTTGAAGCCGAAGTGATGCCCCAGGACAAGGCCCAGGTCATTCAAAAACTGCAGGCCGAAGGCCGTCGCGTGGCCATGGCAGGGGACGGCATCAACGACGCTCCCGCGTTGGCGCAGGCGCAGATTGGCATTGCCATGGGCACGGGCGCCGACGTCGCCATCGAGAGCGCGGATGTGACCTTGCTGGGCGGCGATTTGCGCGGCATCGTCCGGGCAATTCAACTCAGCCGGGCCACCATGAAGAACATTCGCCAGAACCTGGTATTCGCGTTTCTCTACAACCTGATCGGTATTCCGGTGGCAGCGGGAGTGCTCTATCCCGTGATCGGGATGCTGCTCAGTCCCATGATCGCCGCCGCGGCGATGAGCTTCAGCTCGGTGTCGGTGATCGGCAACTCGCTGCGGCTGAGAACGGTGGTCCTGGAAGGCAAGTCCTGAAAATATCTCGCAACTTTAGCGGCGAATTCGGGTTCACTCTAACGCGAATGGTTTCAGATTACCGGCGCAGCGGCGAAAAATGCCGTCAGGCATGGTTTTCATCGCGTTTACAGGATTTTTACACTATACTTTCGCTGTATCAAAACCCTTTGGAGGCAACATGAAGAAGATTTTCGCAACATTCGCTCTTACCGCAGTTCTTTCCCTGGGCGGCGCTGCTTTCGCCCAGGACGCTGCACAGGACGTCAAAGACGCCGGCCACGCCACCGCGGATGCAACTAAAGATGCCGCTCAC
>JBBSHD010000345.1:0-2702 GCA_038253455.1 Terriglobales bacterium
CTTCCAGTTGGCCGGGGTGGAGCAGGCATTGGCGTCAGCCGTCTGCAGGGCATCGATAATCCGCAGGAATTCCGGAATGCTCCTGCCCAGCGACATGGGGTAATAAACCAGCGCGCGGATGTTCCTCTTGGGATCGATGATGAAAACGGCGCGCACCGTGGCGGTATCGCTCACCGCCTGGTGGACCATTCCGTAGGCGCGGGCCACCGCCTGGTCGAGGTCGGCAATCACCGGGAACCGCACTGATACTCCGAAGTTTTCTTCGATGCTGCGCACCCATGCGATGTGGGCGTACAAGCTATCGACGGAGACCCCGATCAACTGCACGTTGCGCTGCTCGAACTCGGCGTAGCTGGAAGCGAAGCCGACAAACTCGGTGGTGCAAACCGGGGTGAAATCCGCGGGATGGGAAAACAGCAGCACCCACTTGCCCTTGCCGGTGTAGTGGCTCAGCTTGATCATGCCATGGGTGGATTTGGCTTCGAAATCAGGCGCCGGCTCGTTGATTCGCGGCACTGATGGAGCGGCCGTCTGATGGTTCACTTCTGACTTCACTTCAATACTCATCGTCTTCTCCGTGGTGGTTCTGCGGTTGTTTTTTACGGGCTATGAGGAAAAACAAAGTTTGCGGGTAAGCTAAAATCCAAGGATTGCGCTTCAGCTCAACAACAGCGCCGGCCGCAGGCTCCCGAGGCGGCCAACAGGGTGCCGGCCATACCACGCCTTCTCTTGCAATGAAGATCTCGGGACATTAGCATTTTTATAAAGATGCATGCGTGCGCAGAAGCGATGCAACAATTTCCTGGCTCATTTGAGGACTTGGAGACCGTCTAAATATGGACTTAGCAGCATTGGACTCACCAGGCGGTGCGGCCAACCCCGTCACGGCCACCGCGCGGCGCAACTTTGATTTCGTGCAGATTGACGTGTTCAGCGCCAGGGTGCTGGCCGGAAACCAACTGGCTGTGTTTCTCGACGCTCGCGGGCTGAAGGATGAGGAAATGCAGGCCCTGGCCCGCGAGACCAATCTTTGTGAAACCACTTTTATCGTCCCCCGTGACGAAGAAATTGAACGCGAACGCGGCGTGCAGGTCAGGATATTCACCATTGCCGAGGAACTGAAATTTGCCGGCCATCCCACGCTGGGCACAGCCTTGATCCTGCGGGCGCAACATCCCGAGCGCTTCAGGAAGCAGGTGGAGCTCGACCTGAAAGTGGGCAATATCCCCGTGACCTTCGAGGAACTACCCGGAGGACTGGTATTTGGGGAGATGCGGCAGCAGGATCCGGAATTTGGCTCGATCCATTCGCGGGAGACGGTCGCGGCCGCCTTGGGACTGAACATCGAAGACATCGCAGCGGACGTTCCCATCCAGACGGTTTCGACCGGCATGCCCTTTGCGATTCTCCCGGTGGTGAGCCTTTCCGCATTGCAGAATATTGATTTCGTATGGTCGCGCGCCGCCAGGTACCTGGCCGGGACCGACGCCAAATTTATGTACCTCGTGACCCGCGAAACCAGCGGCCCATCGGTGCGATTGCATTCGCGAATGATTTTCTATAACGGAGAAGACCCGGCGACGGGCTCGGCGGCGGGATGCGCCGCCGCATGGATGGTGCGCTACGGCATCGCGGCTTCCGGCGAACAGGTGCAGATCGAACAGGGGATCGCGATGAAGCGGGCCAGCCAGATTTTCGTGCGCGCGGATACCGATGGGGAGCGGGTCAGCAACGTGCGCGTGGGCGGGCACGGTGCGGCGGTGATGCGGGGGCGGTATTCTCTGTAGTTTCGCCGGTAACGCGAAGTCCTTCAGAGTTCTACGCTGATTTTTCAGAGTTCGATTCCAAACCCCGGCAAGACTGCGACACTGCAACAAAAATAATTTCAAGTAGTAGAAGTTTTAATAACTCTCACGATACTTCACAGCTTCCTTCTCGCACCATAGGATTCAGTTTCGCTTCTCGACCGCAATCTTCCGCGGTTGCAGATACGTCCAAAATTAAATTTATTGATCGCCGCCTGGCGCTCCCCAATCCCAACCACCGGAGGGGAATCCGCAAGCCGGCATCCTTTATTACGAAAAAGATCCGGAGCGACATTCATGCGGCCACGTAAGACAATCCTGTGTGTAGATAATGATGAGCACTCCCTTTCCATTCGCAAGGTCATGCTGGAGACGCGCGGTTATCGCGTAATTCAGGCGACTCGCGGCCGCGACGCGCTGGAAATTTTTGCCAAAGGTGGAATCGACCTTTTGCTCACCGACCTGGTGATGCCGGAGCTGGATGGGCATGACCTCATCATGCAGATCAAAGCGATGTCCCCGGAAACGCCGGCCGTGCTTCTCTCCGGCCGGGTGCGCAACTACGACCGCGAAAGCGTGGCCGACGTTTTTCTTTCCAAAGGCAACTGCGACGCCGCCGCACTGTTGGAGCGAATTCGCATTCTCCTGATCCGCAAGCCCGGCCCCAAGCGCGCTGCCATGGCAACAGCGGTCCCGATGCCGGTCAGCGCGGCCTCCTGACCTTCTCGTTTCACTTGAGATCACACTCGTAGCGCCGTCGGGCTGCGCGATTTGTCTTAAATTCGCCCTCCCCGTGCCGCCGAAAATTACGGGTGGCCTGTCTCGCCGAAGCGCGTTGCGAGGTTCGTGTAATATCGGATGGCAGCGCTTCGCGCTTGTCTATTCCTCATGCCGCCC
>JBBSHD010000346.1:0-2702 GCA_038253455.1 Terriglobales bacterium
GTTTTTGTGGTTGATCATACTTTTCAGCACATTTACCGCGTCCGCCCAGAATTCATCGACATCAGATTTTTCCGGGGCTTCGCTGGCAAGCGGGCTCACTCGTCCGCAAGACTATATGTTGAAGCGGGTTTCGAGCGCTGACCCTACGGGAGGGAACCATGATTCCCGCGGTGTGCCGGCAGGGCAAAGTTATGATTTGCTCGATGTGGATGGGCCTGGCGAGGTTTCCCACATTTGGATAACGGTGGACGACGGTGACCAGTATCATCTGAAGAAAATCGTGTTGCGCATGTATTGGGACGGCGAGACTGCGCCCAGCGTCGAGGCGCCGCTGGGAGACTTCTTCGGGCTGGGACTGGGCGAGTATCACCTGTGGCAATCACGCTTGCTGTCGGTGGGGGGAAACAAGGCCCTTAACTGTTTTTTCCCCATGCCGTTCCGCAAGCACGCTCGCATCGTGGTGAGCAACGAGGGCAGCCAGGAGATTCGCAGCCTGTATTTCAATATTGAATTTCGCGCTTACTTGCGAAAGTTGCCGGCCGACGAGCTTTACTTCCACGCACAGTATCACCAGGCGCAACCGAACCACGGCTGGACTAACCAATGGAAGGTCAACTGGGACCCGCTGGTTTGGAACAAACCCAACCTCGATGGCAAGGACAACTACACCTGGCTTGAGGCCAGGGGTCGTGGACACTTCGTGGGAGTGACGATGTCTGTGCTGCAGAACCAGGATGGCTGGTGGGGCGAGGGCGACGACATGTTCTTCGTGGATGGAGAGCAGAAGCCCTCCATCGCCGGCACCGGTTCCGAGGGCTATTTTCTCGGGGCGTGGGACTTCGGCGAGCAGCCATTTTCCTACGACTCGTACGGCGCGCCGGTCATAGGCGCCGAAAAGGCGGGCGGGGGATCGAGCGTTTACCGCTTTCACCTGGATTCGCCAGTTACCTTCACCAAATCATTACGCGCAACCATCGAACATGGCCACGCCAATCATCGCTCCGATAATTTCTATTCGGTCGCCTACTGGTACCAGACGGAACCGCATGCGCCTTTCTCCCCTTTGCCAAAGGTAGAGGAGCGGCTGCCGGCTTTACAGCCGGTTGGCGGACCGGGGAACGGCGGCGCAAGATGAGTCATCTACATCAACTTGTGCGATAGGTACACAAAGGTTTCCGCCCAGGTACGCGCCTCCTGCTTCAAGTCAGCGCCGGCGGCATGGCCGCCTTCGATAATTTCGTCATAAAAAAATGGATGGTGGTACTCCTCCATCCTGGCTGCAAACTTGCGCGCGTGCTGAGGACCGACGCGGTCGTCCTTGGTGGTGGTGAAAATTAGAGGCTCGGGATACTTCACGCCGGGTTTGAGCTGCTGGTAGGGCGAGATCGAGGTCAGAAAAGCTCGCTCTTCCGGAACCTCCACCGAACCATATTCCCCGACCCAACTGGCGCCGGCAGCGATGTGTTCGTAGCGCAGCATGTCGAGCAGCGGCACCTGGATGACGATGGCGTTCCACATTTCCGGATGCTGCGTCATCTCCACGCCCATCAGCAGCCCACCGTTGGAGCCGCCCATGATGCCGAGATGCGCGGGTGAGGTGATCTTGCGCGTGATGAGGTCTTGCCCGACGGCGGCAAAGTCATCGAAGATGCGCTGGCGATGAGTCTTGAGGCCTGCCTCATGCCATGCCGGTCCGAACTCTCCGCCGCCGCGGATATTTGCCAGCGCGTAAACCCCGCCGTGCTCCAGCCACAACTTTCCGATCATCGCAGAATAGACCGGAGTTCTGGACGATTCGAAGCCGCCATATGCTGTGAGCAGCGTCGCGTGGGTGCCGTCGTAGGCCATGTTTTTAGGATGGACGACGAAGTACGGAATGCGCGTGCCGTCCTTGGATCGGGCCTCGAGTTGTTCCACCACATCTTTGCCGGCGTCGAAGCGCGCGGGCTGGGTCTTCGCCAGAGAGAGCGCCGCGGTCGAAGCGTTGCCCATCAAGAGCGAAGTTGGAGTGAGGAAACTGGTAACGCTGAGGAAAAAAGTTTCGTCAACCGCGTTCGCCGAAGCCACTGCGATGCTCACATTTCTCGGGAGATCGAGGCGTTGCCTCGTCCAACCCGCCGGGGTTGGTGAGTAAACATACGCCCGGCCCTGGACATGATCGAGCGTCGTGATCAGCAAGCGGCTCCTGGTGGTCGCAGCGTTCTGAAAAAATTCCTGTGCGGTAGGCTCAAAGACTACAGAGGGTTTCAAGTGGGCGGGATCGCGCATTACGTCGCTAAGATTCAGTGACAGTAATGATCCCTGGCGAAAAGTCGCGGCCTGGCCCGTGGGCGTCCAATCGACGCTGATGGAAAGCAAGAGGCGGCCATCCAATAAGCCATCAGGCTGCGATTTCTCGGGGACGGCCAGGCGTTGCAGTCCCTGCGGTGTCTTGATGAAGAATTGAACCTCGAAATATGTCACTCGCCGGTAGAAGATGGTTACTGAATTTCCTTGGGCGTCATGCAGTGTGGCGGCACGCACGTTGATGTCGGAATTCTGGCCGCGAAAGACTTCCCTGGCCTGGTCGAGAGGGGTGCCGCGCTTCCACTCCTTCACGATGAACGCATAGCCCGACTTGGTCATGGTGCCCGGGCCCCAATCGCGCGCCACCAGCAAAGTGTCTTTATCCACCCAGTCAATGTTCTGCTTGCTCCGGGGCA
>JBBSHD010000347.1:0-2695 GCA_038253455.1 Terriglobales bacterium
GCAGGCGGTCTCCGACAAAGCCCCCCAGCAGCGTGGCGAAAAAACCGGCCACCACCAGGATGCCGCCAAAAATCAGGTTGGCCTTATCCAGCGCCAGCCCGCGCGAGCGGTTGAAAAATGTGGGCATCCACGCCGAGAAACCTCCCAGGGCAAAGGTGATCATGGCCAGCCCCAGGGACGCCATCCAGAATGCGCCGTTCCGCCATAGCCCACCCATGGTCGCGCGCTCCTTAGTAGCAGCGATGCGGTCACATTGCCCGCGCTGCGGCTCGCGGGTAAAGATCAGCGCAATCCCAATCACCGCCCCGGGCAGGCCGGCCACGTAAAACGGCGTGCGCCATCCAAAGTGGTATCCCAGGTATCCGCCGACAATGTAACCCAGGGCGCTGCCGCACGGCAGGCCCAGCGAAAACAGCGCCATGATGCGCCCGCGGCGTGCCTCGGGATAAAGATCGGCGAGATATGCGGGAGCGATCACCACAAACGTCGCCTCGCCCAGGCCCACCAGCACGTGGCGCAGCAGCAGGCTCTGAAAGCTATGGGTGAAAGCCGTGAGCAGCGTGGCCGCGCTCCACATCAGCGCGCCGCCCACCATGATTCGTTTTCGCGAATAGCGGTCGCCGAAATATCCGGTGGCCGGCGCGGTGAACATATATACGAAGAAGAACGCCGAGGTCACCAGGCCCATCTGCGCGTCAGTGCGATGAAACTCCGCCTGGATGAGCGGTTGTACCCCAAAAAAAATGTAGCGGTCGAGGTAGTTCAGAAAATTGAGCGTGGTCAGAAGCGCCAGGATGCGCCCGGGATGCAGCGAGGCCGCTTGCGCCGTCGATTTGGCGTCCCCGCCGGTCATTTGGCGGGCGCAGCACCATTGCCCGAAGGACGCGGCCACCGCGCTTCCACCACCGTGCCGATTCCGCCGCGCGGCCGGAAGTCGCCTTTAACCACCGCCCACACCGGGTCCACCGCATGGGCCACATCTTCCAGCACGCGGTTGACGATGTTCTCCTGAAAAATTCCCATCTGCCGGTATTGCAGCAGATATTCCTTGAGCGATTTCAATTCCAGGCAGCGTTCCCGCGGCATGTAGTGGATGGTGAGCACGCCGAAATCCGGCAGCCCGGTCTTGGGGCACACCGAAGTAAATTCGGGAATATCGATGATGATTTCGTAGGCCGCGTACTGGTTGGGCCAGGTCTCAATGGCCGGCAGCGTAGCGTCCAGCCCAGACTTGGCATGATCATCGGTATAGCCTTGCGAAAGCGACATCCCATCATTCTAAACGCCGGGGATTTGTTTTGATTCGACTGCCGCTGATTTGTTTTCGGAATGGCTTGCCAAGAGTAAAAATAATCTTCAGCAGAATCACTTACACCAGAAAATAAAAAAGGGCGGCTGCGTTCAGCATTCGCCCCCCTTCCCGTGTTTACCCGGCCAGCGCACTATTCCCGGTTTGGTTTAGGGCCCTTTTCGTGGCCTCCTGCGCCGCGGTGGTGGTCACCATTTGAATCGGCCGCAACGCCGGGCCCACTCCCAGTTCCAGTGTTCCCGCCGTTCGGGTTTCCGTTAGCAGGCGGTGCGGGCCCAGCAGCGCGACCGGTGGATCCTGAGTTTTCTTGAGTCCTGCGGTTCCGTTCCTCCCGGGCAACATCGCCCAGACTCCGCGCTTCGGAAGAAACTGCGCCTGCCGATAGACAACCTTCCTTTTTCGCTAATCCTGGGGGAAGATTACAGTCGCCCCAGCCTACTTTCTTCCCATGGTCCCAACCGGGAGGACGCGTAGAGGGACCCACAGAGGCAGAGCCGTTTTGACCGGGGCCGCCGCGTTGAAGCGAAGTACTATCATCCTCAGCGCCATTGACGCCGTCATGAGATGACCTTCCATAAACCTGTTGACCGGCAACCGACCCATCATTCCGACTCCCGCCAGAGTAGCTACCGGAAGATCCTCGGGCCTGAGGCCCCGATCCGCCGCCCGCATGTCCGCGCCCGCGCCCTTGACCCTGCGCCAGGCTTGCCGTACACCCAACGGTCACGCACAACCCCAAAAGAACTCGCGCACGCCAATATTGATTCATGTCCGCCCCCCATCAAGTATCTGACGGTAAGCGAACGATGATGGACTGGCAAGTTACGTTAGTTCTGCTCGCCTTGCACGGCGGGGAATGAGTTCGTTTAATCGATTGCCGCCGTAATACAAAATCAGATTTCTCCGCTATGTCTTACTAAATTGCCAGGAAACATCCTTTCAGTGCAGCCCCAATAGGTAGTAAGCTGCCACTTTCCCCGGCTCCGGAGCATCCAATATGAGCATTTATCAGACCGAGCAGAAATAGGCGCCTTTTGACGATTCAGAACCGAAGAGTACTTGTGGTGACGGGAATCATTGTGGCCATCGCCGCCATCGTGATTTTTTCCAACTCGTTGCACAAGCGCGAAGTGCCGGTGCGCGCCGACCGCGTGGTGCGCAGCAGCATTTCCAACACCATTTTTACCAATGGCAAGGTCGAGCCTATTCAGAACTTCGAAGCCCATGCCCCGGCCGCGGCCACTGTCAAGCGGGTGCTGGTGCATGAAGGGGACCAGGTCAATGGCGGGCAGCTCTTGCTGCAACTTGACGACGCCGCCGCCCGCGCCGAAGCCGCGCGTACCCTGGCCCAGATCAAGGCCGGCGAAGCCGATGTCAACAACGTCC
>JBBSHD010000348.1:0-2665 GCA_038253455.1 Terriglobales bacterium
AGGTCGAGGGCGTTTTCGCTTATCTAAACCCTCTCACTTCTTGAGATTCGGGGCGGAGGAAAAGTGCAAAATCTCTCTCATGAAACTTCTTGAGATTCGATACAAGGGCAAAAGGGCAAAAACCAACCCAAAGCCGACCCAACCTACTCACCCCGCCGAAAACACAATCTCCACCCCGCGCCGCGCCATCTCCTCCAGAAACGCCGGACCCGGCACATCGGTTTCCTGGTGTATCCCGCCACGCCGGGCGATGTCCCCGCGCGTCATCATCATGAGCACGATCGCAGCCGGCCAAGCGGTGGTTCGCATCATGGCGGTCATGCCGGTCTTGCCATCGAACCGGTCCACCATGCTGAACGAAGAAACCGCACCGCCGCGATGAGCTTCCACGCGCATGATGCAGACGTCGGGCACCGCGCTGGTGAGCTTTTCCACCAGCAAACGCGAGGTGATTTCGCGTGGCGACACTCGCGCATTCCCAATCTTCAGCTTCTCCTTGCTGAAGAAACCCAGGTCGTATAGCGAGCGCACCATGGCAAAATGCCCGGGATATCGCAGCGTCTTTTCAAAGCACTCGCCCACCATGCCCTTGAACGTCTCCGGCATCGTGGAAGTGCCTCCTGAAGTATGAAACGCCGCCAGAATTTCGAAGCCTTCCATATGAAAAGTTTCCAGCTCGGTCAGCGGTTCGATCTCTACGATCTTTCCTCCCCGCAGAATCCGGGCCGGCTCCGCATATTCGTTGATCAAGCCTTCAACCGAAAACACCAGTTGATATGAAAACGGAGGCTTGGGTTTGTCGGGCAATCCGCCGACATAGATCTTGAGCGCATCAGCCAGGCGTGATCTCCTACCATGCTTCGCCTGCAGCCGCCGCACCAGTTCCCCAGCCAGCACCGACGCCATTCCCGGAGAAAGTCCGCAGTCGGGAGCGATGCCGATCCCGCGCTTGGCCGCGCGCGCAGCCAGCGCGTACTCCGCGCGCACCACCGTATTGTTGCCGCCGAGATCAGCAAAGTGGCAGCCCGCGGCAATCGCCGCCCGGCACAAACCCAGGTTAAAGAAGTAGGGGACCGCCGACAGCGTCCCCGCATGCCCCCGCATCAGCCGGGTGGCTGCTTTCAAGTCGGAGGCATCGAGACGCACCGCGCGTACCTTTTTGCGCCCGGCGCCGCCGAGCAGGCGATGGATACGAGCGGCCGCCCGCCGCGCGGTGGGCAAGTCGGCATCAGCCAGCGTCACCACTTCCACATCAGGCTGGCGCGCCATATCGTATGCCGCCGCGGAACCCATCATTCCCGCGCCGATGACCAGAAGTTTCATGACGTCTCCAATTGTTACGGTTGCGAATGTGCAGCGACGGGTTGCGATAGCGACTTCAAAAATTCCCGCACCGGCCCTAGGTAGAGCTCGCCTCCGACAGCCGCGCTGTTATCGTGCTCGCCGCCCTCGATCAGCAAAAGTTTCTTGGGAAACGGCGCCGCCGCATAAAGCCTTCGGCTCATCTCCGGAGGAATCAAAGTATCTTCGCTCCCATGGATAAACATCACAGGAATCTTGAGCGAGCCCACGCGCGCGAGCGAATCAAACTTCTGGTTCAACAGCAGCCCCAGGGGGAACAGGCGAAAGACGTTGCTGCGCATGGCCATGTCGTGGATGGAGGTATATCCACTTTCCATGATCACCCCGGCGGCCTCGGGATGGTGCAGGGCCAGGTCGAGGGCGACCCCGCTGCCCAGGGAATGCCCGTAAATTACGATCTGCGGAGGCGCAATATGGCGCTGCTGGGTGAGATAAACCCAGGCGCTTTCGGCATCATCATCCACGCGAATCTCGGTGGGAAATGCGCCGCGGCTTTCGCCGTATCCCCGGTAATCGAAAACCAGCACCGAAGGCCCCAGCCGGTTGAGCCGCACCGAGTGGGCAGCGTTGTCGCCGATGTTCCCGGCGTTGCCATGCAGGTAGAGCAGCACCTGTGCGGAGCGCATGGCGGGCTCACCGGGCGGGGCAGCGATGGCGGGCGCCGCCAGCCACCACCCGCGAAGCGTATCGCCGGGCAAGCACCCGCGCGCGCAGGGAATATCCACCACCTCGAAACCGCTGCCAAAATCCGCCGGCGTGATCCTGATACCAATGCCGGGGATAAACAGAAAATGGCTTTGCCGCACGTAAACAAATCCCACGGCCAACAGGTAAAAGCAGACCAGGGAAATCGCCACTATTTTGAGAATGCGCGTCAAAGAAGTCATGAAAGAGGAGTGTCGAGAATACCAGTTCGTATTTAAGCCGGGTGGCGTTTCCATCATCGACGAGCATCACCCCCGGCGCAACAACACCCGCGTGATCCGGTACAGCGGATAACTCATCCCCAGTGACAGCAGCGCGTACACGCTGTTGCGCGTGTCTTCAGCCACGATGGCGACCAGGAAGGCCACCGACCCCAGCAGCGCCAGCCCGGTGGTCCACGGGTATCCCCAGGCCCGGTAAGGCCGCGGAGCGTCCGGTTCGCGCCACCGCAGGACGAAAACCGCGGTGTATGCCATGGCGTAGTCGGCCACAAAATAAAATGCGGTCATCGCCAGCACGGTTTCAAACGTCTTGCCGCCCAGGATGAACATGAGCGCCAGCACCGTGCTCAGAAAGAGCCCCGCGGTCGGAGTGCCGC
>JBBSHD010000349.1:0-2645 GCA_038253455.1 Terriglobales bacterium
ATGCGCCGGATGGGCTTCAAGACCTCGGCGCGCCAGGAGATGGCGAAAATTGGAGTGCCCCACGTGCCCGGCTCGTCCGCCAACCTGAGCCTGGCCGCCGCCCGCAGCGAGGCCGCGCGCGTGGGTTACCCGGTGATGCTGAAGGCCGCGGCGGGCGGCGGGGGCAAAGGCATGCGCCGCGTGGATTCTGAAGCAGAGCTTGAATCCGCTTACCGCGTGGCCCGTAGCGAGGCCGCCCGCGCCTTTAACAATGATGAGGTCTACCTCGAAAAGCTGATCGTCAATCCCCGTCACATCGAAATCCAGTTGCTGGCCGATGACCACGGCCACGTGGTGTACCTGGGCGAGCGCGAGTGCTCCCTGCAACGGCGCCATCAGAAAGTAATGGAAGAATCGCCCTCCCCGTTCATCGACGGGCCGCTGCGCCAGCGCATGGGCGAGATGGCGGTGGCGGCAGCGCGCGCCACCGGGTACGTCAACGCCGGCACCATCGAGTTTCTGGTCGATGCCTCGCGCAATCCCTACTTCCTCGAAATGAACACGCGCTTGCAGGTGGAGCATCCGGTCACCGAACTGGTCACCGATCTAGACCTGGTGCAACTGCAGATCCGCGTGGCCGCCGGCGAAGTGCTGCCCTTTAATCAGGAAGACATCGAGCTCCGCGGACACGCCATGGAGTGCCGCATCTATGCCGAGGACCCGCAGAATAATTACTACCCATCTCCCGGAGTGATCACGTCATTGCGGAATCCCGGAGGCCCCGGCATCCGCGAAGACAGCGGAATTTATGAGGGGTGGAGGGTGCCGGTCGAATACGATCCCCTGCTTTCCAAGCTGATCGCCTACGGAGAAAATCGCGAAGCAGCGATGGCCCGCCTGCGCCGGGCCCTGGACGAATACATTGTGGGGGGAATCAAGACCAACCTCGCACTGTTCGGTCAGATCCTGCGCAATGAGGAATTCATAGCCGGCCGGATGCATACCGGCCTGCTCGATGAAATCATCGCCGGCGGGATCCAACCGCCCGCGACTGGCCCCCAGGAGGAATTAGCGGCGGTAGCAGCGGCAATCCTGTATCACCGCCAGGGCGGGAACGCGGGCACAAATGGGGCGCGGGTAACAGCGGTGTCCGCCAGTTTCGCGAGCGCGCCAGCGGAGATGCAGTCCGAGCTATCCCCATGGAAAGCAGCAGCCAGGCAGGAAGGTTTGCGGTGAACCGGCCTTCTCCGTGCCCGGAAGCAACGTGGATTGATGTCATCTACGGCCACCACGAGCTATGACTTACAACGTCACCATCAACGGCAACGAATACGAGGTTGAGATGACGCCGATAACTGCTGCCGGCAGCCAGGGCGAGGCAACCACCAGCGAGCCGAGCCAGTGGCAATGCACGGTCGGCGGCCGGGTCTTCAAGATAAACGTCTCGCCCGCCAGCGCCGGCACGCTGTCATTGCTGGTGGATGGCCGATCCTGCGAGATTCGCAGCGATGTTGTCGGCAATGAAAGCTATGTTGTAGTCGATGGAAAGCGGTATAGCGGAGCGGTTCGGGATCCCCGGCAGCGCCAGGGCCGCCGCGCGCTGACGGGCATTGCCGGCCCGGCAAAATTGCTGGCGCCCATGCCGGGAAAAATTGTCACCCTCCTGGTCAGCCAGGGTGACGAAGTGGAAGCCGGGCAGGGAATCATGGTGATCGAAGCCATGAAGATGCAGAACGAGCTGAAGTCTCCTAAAACTGGGAAGGTGCAAAAGCTACTAGCCGCCGAAGGCGGCTCGGTAAATACCGGTGACGTGCTGGCAATCATCGAGTAGAAATCTTTTTGCTCTAATAGTTTTCCGGCAATCCATGCTGGTCTTTCTGCAAGAACCCCAGGTTTTATCTTCCGTGCTATGGGCGCAGCGTTTGTTCTTTCTGCGCCAATCTCAAGAAGTTGCATAAGAAAAAGCAAGCGCAGCCTTTGTTCTTTCTGCGCCAATCTCAAGAAGTTACAAAAGAAAAAGCATGCAATCGAAATTACCCTATGGACTTGTCATCCTGGAGCGAGCTTTTGCTTCTTGTTTTAGCGAAGGACCTTGCGTTTTCTTTGAATCTGTCCCCGGTCTGGGTGGCGAAGGTCATATGAGTCGCGGCTTAGAGCCGATTATGACAGGGTGCTTTTCAGAGGCCTGAAGAGTCTTTGTCACAACCGGAGCGCTCGATTTAGGAGTTCTCGTTCTTTGGTGGAAGCAGCGGTCTTCAGAGTCTGTGTCACAACTCGAAAATCAGGTCGTCGGTGGAGCGCAGACCGCATTATAGGTATGAAATTTCGATCTCTCGGAGTCTGATTCGCACCCCTTCAAGGCTGAAGTGGAACAAGAATGTCACGGAGCGGTCGTGCAAGTAAGTTGTGACACAGACTCTTCAGGCCGCGGAAAAGCCAGTTTAGATGTAGGGCTTTTTAGCCCCGGTGGCGAGTGCTTGCAGATTAAAGGTCCCGCCTTCATCTGCAATGGGGTTCGTTGCTTCGTAAATATCTCAATTACTGAAAATACCCGTCGGGTGTGTTGCATCTTTCGGACCAGGCAAAGGATCGAAACCTGAAGAGTAAAAGCAAGCGTGGCCGTTTATTTCGATACCGATATTTGATTCTCGACACCGCAACTGAGG
>JBBSHD010000350.1:0-2616 GCA_038253455.1 Terriglobales bacterium
AGCATCGCCACCCGGGTGGGCGGCGTGCCCGAGGTGGTGGTTGATGGAGAGACCGGCTACCTCTTCGATGTCGGGGACGTGGATGGCATGGCTCATTGCGCGATCGACCTCTTGTCAGATGAGGACCGGTTGCGCGCTTTGGGGAAGAAGGCCCGTGCCTACGCGCGCAAGAAATTCTGTGCCGCGGAAATCATTCCGCAATACGAGCGTTTTTATCAGCGCGTCTTGGACCGGGCGTCGTAAATAAAAGCTGCGGCCGGGGAATTCGCTTCCAGAGGTTGCCCGGAAAATAAGACCGGCAACGATAGTGTCACCCGCGTTCCACCGCCTCGGCGGTCGCCAATCGACATCCGGCCCGCGTCTCCATACAGGACCTCGAGCCGCTCCTTGACGTTGGCCATTCCAATTCCAGATTGTCCCAGCCTTGCGTTGTTTGCGGAATATCCAACCCCGTCGTCTTCCACCTCGATGATGAGCTTTTCGCCGTCAATCAGGCTGCTGATATAAATGCTGCCACCTTCGATTCGGGCCGAGAGCCCGTGCTTGATGGCATTCTCGACCAGTGGCTGTAACAGCATGCTGGGAACGATCACATCGAGCGAATCGGCTGAAAGGTTTTTGACTACGCGCAGCTTGTCGCTGCCAAACC
Source organism: Terriglobales bacterium (assembly GCA_038253455.1). GTDB lineage: Bacteria > Acidobacteriota > Terriglobia > Terriglobales > Acidobacteriaceae > JBBQWT01. The sequence goes on from JBBSHD010000350.1 coordinate 650, forward strand.
TGACGACTTCGATCTCCAGGTAGTCGTCGATAAACTCCACCTCCTCGCGAAAATGAACGAAAGCGTCGTGTTTGCCCAGCAGCCTTCGCAGGATGCTCGCCAGCTTTACGATCAGCTGCCGCGCCGTGTCGGGGTCGAAGCGCACCAGCGAGGAAATGGAGTTCAAAGTGTTGAACAGGAAGTGAGGGTTGATCTGGCTCTGCAACGCGTCCAGCCGCGCCTCCAGGAGCAGGCGCTCCTGCTCTTCCAACTTAAGGATGATGCGGGTGTTATTCCAAATCTTAAGCGGAACCGCAACGACTGCGACGGTGGTGGCAAATACAGCCAGTTGGATCCACGGCTGCGGCGTGTAAATATAAAAAATACCTCCGGGAAATGTTTTTCCCACTCCGATGCGCACTACCTCCAGCAGCAGCACAAATAAAAAAAACGAGGTTTGCCAATCGAGGCGTGGATGTAAAAGATTTCGCCGTAGCCAGCGGTACACGCTCATATCCATAAAAGGTGAGAATGACCAGATTTCTTCGGGATCAGCCAGCCGGCGCATAAAGCCCGCGGCCAGGCCCGCCACAATGTTGACCGGAAGCGCGAGGAACTGTCCAAATGCGAGCGCGGGAAGCGACACCAGGATGCCTCCCATGACCCCTGCCGAGCGGCCGGCGATTACGCCCATCAGAATCGAGCATTCCAGAGACAGGTCCGCGGCAAAAAAGTTCTTTACGTTGAGCCGGACCCAAACTCCGAGCGCCAGGGGAATGCACACAAAAAGAACAAGGTGAAATTTTTGCCGCAGGGTCCGCTCTTCTCTAAACAGCAAAAATTGAAAATAACGCGCCCGCACCACGGCGCTGGCGGTGGCCGCCGCCACTCCAAGTTTCACCAGGAGAGTCACGAGGATAATTTTTTGATCCAAGCGGGTAATCTAGCACGGCGCCCTTCCTCCTGAAAGTTTCAAGGGACTGGTTGCAACCGTAGACGCGCGTTTCGCACGCTTCAGTGGCGCTAAACCTATAATGAAGAGATGCAGGCAATAAGTTCTTTTCGTCAGGTTGCTGACGCCGATTTTCCTACCCGCTGGGGCCTTTTTCGCATCAAGGGGTACGAGGCGCTTGCCCCAGGCAAAACTGTGCCCGATACCGCCGTCGCACTGGTCATGGGGGATCTGAACGGCGCCCCTCCGCTCCTTCGGATCCACTCCCAGTGTTTGACCGGCGACGTCTTTGGATCCTTGCGCTGTGACTGCCGGCAGCAATTAGAACAAGCTCTGCAAACGATTTCAGCGGCGGGTCGAGGCATCACCATTTATGAGCAGCAGGAAGGACGCGGCATCGGTCTTATGGCAAAACTGCGGGCCTATGAGTTGCAGGACCAGGGACGAGACACCATCGAGGCCAATGAAGAACTCGGATTCAATTCCGATTACCGCGACTACGAAATCCCGGTAAATATTCTCAAGGCGCTGGGGGTCTCGCAGGTCCGACTGATGTCGAACAGCCCGCAAAAAATTGCCGCATTGAATCAGGGCGGAATCGAAGTGGTGGAGCGGATTCCCTGTGAAGGTGAGCCTGCGGCGCAATCCGCTGCCTACCTCAAAACCAAGAAAGACAGGCTCGGCCACCTCTTAAGCTGATCGGGTAGGGAATTATTTCCTGGTGCTTCCGCTTTTTCGGGCCCGCAGCAATGAATTAATCTCCCTGGTGCGGCGGGTCGGCAACTCGCCAGTAGCGATCTTTAGTAACGCGCAATAGGCTTCCCGCAGATCAGGAAAACTGTTGAGGGCATCGAGATGCATCTTGATCGTCTTTATATCGCCGCGCCGGACTGGTCCGGTGAATGCCAGCTTCGCCCCACCCAGTAGGTAATTTTGTACCGTGGCCTGAAGCAGCGGCGCGATCGCCTTTCTCGTTGGGAGTGGCGAGAGCGGCAGTTCCCTGCCCAGTTGCTCCGCTCCCGCAAGCAGCGCAATC
>JBBSHD010000351.1:0-2597 GCA_038253455.1 Terriglobales bacterium
AATCACCCCAGGCAGCAATTACCGCAGGCAGCGATCATCGCAGGCAGCTATCGTCGGAGGCAGCGATCACGGCTCGGAGAAATCACAGCAGGCAGCGATCATCGCACCCTGAGAATGGCGCGCTCAAATTTACTGCTCACCGCCGCACCTGCAGTTACCCACCTTCACTCACATAATCAGATCAGAACTTCGCGATGCGATCGAATAGCGCATGTCCTGCAGTTCGTCTTTCACCAGGTTCAACCCGTAAACGCAACGCTCAAATTCACGCGACAGCCGGGCGAACAGAGGCGCCACCTTGGCATATTCGAAGTGCTCGAACTTCGAGACCACGTAGTAGCTTTCTTTGCCGGCCTTGATGAAGTCCACGAAATTTTCCAGGCGCTGTCTTCGCAGCCGGTTGGCATTAATACTCTCGGGAAACATTCCGGCGAAGAACAAGGTGTAGTCCCCGATATGTTTTCGCACCTGGCGCTCGCGGTCGAATGATGGCGCCGGCCCGTATACCGGGTCCGATTCCAGAAGCATCTCGCCGACATCATCCAGCGATTTTCCGCCCTGGTTTCGCAGCTTGAACACCTGCTCGCCTTCGCAGAAGTCGATGAGGATGCCGGCCACGTAAGACGTGATCTCCGCGTCGCACATTCCCACGCCGCGGCGGTAATGCCGGTTGACCAGTTCGACGATCATCGATTGCAGGGGATGCGATTCGGGTACCATGTTTTCCTTTCATAGTCGTTTTGGGCCGCAAGGCGACCGCTGTTCACTCATCTGTATTCCATCACCAGCGTTGCAAGCAAGTGTTTTCAGGGGTTCAGCGGCACGCCACGAAAGTTTGGCAGCAAGTGCAGGCGAGTGCTATCGGCGGCGAGAATCAAATATCCCGGCACGAACCGCCATCGTCTGCCTGTACAATTCCGCAACATGAGCCCCGATCACCAAACTCCCGCCGGTCCCAAGAGCCAAAGGCAGAACTATTCCAGCGGCACCCCGTGGGAGCCGGTAGTGGGATACTCGCGCGCTGTGCGGGTAGGCAACTCGGTTTTCGTTTCCGGCACCACCGCCACCTACGCCTCCGGCAAGCTGATTGCCGCGGGCGACGCGTACGGGCAGGCGGTCCAGATTTTCAAGAACATTGAGCTGGCGCTGCAGAAACTGGGGGCCACCTTGAACGATGTTGTCCGCACCCGGACGTTTCTCACCAACATCGCTGATTGGCAAGCCGTGGGCAAAGCTCACGGCGAAGTTTTTCGCGACATCCGGCCGGCGGCCAGCATGCTCGGCATCACCGCCCTGGTCTCTCCGGAGATGCTGGTGGAAATTGAAGCCGATGCCATCATCCAGAATAAGGAGACATAAGGAGAAATGATGAACTCCATTCGCATTGCGGCTGCATGGTTGTTGCTCTTCCTGCTCGCCGCCTGCACTTTGGCGGTGGCGCAAAACACCGACCCGGCCAGCGCCGTCACCGTGATTCATGCGGGAACTCTGATCGACGGCTCCGCCAATGCGCCGCGCCGCGATCAAGCCATCACCGTGAGCGGCGGCCGGGTGCAAAGCGTGGGCAACTGGTCCGCAGCCGCGGTCCCTGCCGGCGCCGGCGTCATCGATCTTTCCGCGGCCACCGTGCTCCCCGGCCTGATTGATTCTCATACTCACATCTTTTTGCAGGGAGAAGACCCGGCCGAGGGCGGCTATGACGTTCAGTTGCTCAAACAGCCGCTGTCTTTTCGGGCGGCGCGCGCCACAGTGTCGGCGCGCCGCGCTTTAGAGCAGGGCTTCACCACCATCCGCGACGTCGAAACTGAAGGCGCCGGATACGGTGACGTCGGCATCAAGATGGCGGTCGAGCAGGGATACATACCCGGGCCGCGCATGTTCGTATCCACCCGCGCCATCTCCACCACCGGCGGCTATCCTCTCGAAGGCTATAACCCCGACATTACCGTTCCCAAAGGCGTGCAGGTCATCGACGGTCCGGTGGAAGCGCGCAAGGCGGCCCGGGAACAGCTCGACCACGGCGCCGACTGGCTCAAGGTTTACATGACTCACCGCTCCTGGCTCGACGGCAACGGCAACCTGGTTTCGCAGCCCACCCTCACCGTCGAGGAGCTGCGCGCCATCGTGGACGAGGCCCATGGCTGGAAGAAAAAAGTCGCATGTCACGCCTACAGCGGCGAAGGCTTGCGGCGCGCGCTTGATGGCGGGTGCGATTCCATCGAACATGGCCTGCTGCTGACCGATGCCGACGTCGCGCAGATGGTGAAGCAGGGCACCTGGTATTGCCCGACGCTCTCGGTGTATTACTCCTGGTGGGACCCGGAAAATACCGCGGCGGGAAGGCGTGACCGCAAGCGTGCCGAGGTGCACGGCCCGTCATTCCAGAAGGCGATGAAGGCGGGAGTGAAAATTGTGTTTGGCACCGACGTCGGCGGCTTCTCCTGGTCCGACCCGATTGCCCAGGAATTTTCGCAGATGGTGAAGCTGGGCATGACGCCGGCTGATGCCATCCGCTCCGCCACCAGCCGTCCCGCCGACATGCTGGGCATGTCCGGCAGCATCGGCGCCATCGCGTTGCCCCCGGCCAGCTGGGCGAG
>JBBSHD010000352.1:0-2591 GCA_038253455.1 Terriglobales bacterium
CTGCAGGTCGAAGCCGAACAGCTCACCGCCGCCGCCGGCGCGTTGCAGTCGGAATCTGAAGTGGTGCGCGCGCGCATCGCCGCCATCGAAGCGGAGCTGAAGGCGGCGCGGCTGAAGCTGGATAGCGCTCGCGACCGGCGCGGCGAGGTTTCCGCGGTCATCGCCCGGCTCAACTCCGATATCGAGTACATGGCGGAATCCTGCCGCACCGAGCTGGGATTGCAGTTGCCCGACGTGGCCGCCCAAATCTCCGGCGACAACCTGTCAGCGGAATCGCTCGCCGTCAATGAGACCAACTATCGCGAGCTGCGCGCCCGCCTCGAAGCCATGGGCCCGGTCAACATGATGGCCCTCGAAGAATATGAAGAAGTTTCAGGGCGCCACCAGTTCCTGGGGACGCAGCGCGACGACCTGGTGGAATCCATTGACAACACCCAGAACGCGATCCGCGAGATCGACACCGTATCCCGCGAGAAGTTCGAGCGCGCGTTTGCTGCCATCAATGAAAACTTTCAGATGACGTTTTACAAGCTCTTCGGCGGCGGGCACGCGTTCATGCGGCTGACCGATGAAGACAACACCGCGGATAGCGGCATCGACGTGGTGGCGTCGCCCCCGGGAAAGAAGCTGCAAAACGTGCTGCTGTTGTCCGGTGGCGAGAAAGCGCTGACCGCCCTTTCCCTGCTGGTGGGCATCTTCCAGTTTCAGCCCAGCCCCTTCTGCGTGCTCGACGAAGTCGATGCCCCGCTGGACGAGGCCAACATCCGCCGCTTCACCGACATGGTGCGGGAGATGAGCGCGCAAACCCAGTTTGTGCTCATCACCCACAGCCGCAAGACCATGAGCATCGCTCCCGTCATGTATGGCGTGACCATGCAGGAGCCGGGAGTATCGCGGGTGGTGTCGGTGAAGGTGGGGCAGGAACAGCCCCGGCACGCCGCCATCGCCTGAGCCGTCCCGTCGTTTAGCCGTTCAGCCGTTCGCCATTCAGCGCGGGCCGCGCCTTAGTTTTTCAGCTTGCGGCGCTCGCAGACATCGACAATCTTCATGGGATCGATGGCTTCGCTGTCAATCTGCATTTCCACCACTTTGCCGGTTTTGTCGATGAGGTAGTTGACCCGCCGGGCGGCTTTGTACTTGCTCTCAAACACGCCGTAGGTTCGAGCGGTGTCGCCGCCCCAGTCACTCAACAGGGGAAAGGTTACGCCAATTTGCTTTGCCCATTCCCGATTTGAATAGAAGCTATCGAGGCTTACACCCAGGACCTGGGTGTCAGAAGCTTCCAGCCGTTGCAGGTTGGCCTGGAAGTTCTTCATCTGCTTGCTTCAGCCACCGGTAAAGGCGAAGACGTAAAACGCCAAGGCGACGTTCTTCTTGCCGCGAAAATCATGCAGGGAAACCGGCTTCCCGTTTTGATCGGGCATGGTGAAATCGGGGGCCATGTCTCCAACCTTGATCTTCGGCATCGTCACTTCTTTGGCCGCCGCCTTGGTGTCGTCCAGGGCATAGGTTGAGGGGCCGTTGGGCACGAACATCGAGCCCACCGTGAGCGCCATCACCGCCGCCAGAAATTTGTGCTTGTTCATTCATTGACCTCCTGGTGCGTGTTTATGGTATCCGAGTTCGAGGTGGTCACGCCACAATTCAGCGCCATTCAAAATGATTGCCGTGATAACGCGCCAATCTGTGCAATGTAGCGTCCTTGTTGTTACTTTATAAAGGACCCGGGGAACGGTTCGGCCCAGGCAAGTAGCTTGCAGTGCACCATACGAGGAGCGCATTGACGTCACGCGGCAGCCACGACCCATCGCGAGGGGATTCCAGCCCCCCGCCGGTCACCACGCTCAACGACTTGTTTTTCCTGGTCGCCGATCGCAACTCGGATTGCGCCATGCAGTACCGCGACTCCTGCACCGGCAAGTGGGTCCCGATATCGGCCCTGGAGTTTTATCGCCGCACGGTTGCGGTGAGCCGCAAGCTGCGCGAGTGGGGCATCGCCAAGGGCGACCGCATCGCCATTCTGAGTGAGAACCGCCCGGAATGGGCGGTCGCCGATTTTGCCGCCATGCTGCAAGGCGCGGCCAGCGTTCCTGTTTATCCCACGCTCACCCCGCCACAAACCGCTTTTATCCTGAAAGAGAGCGGCGCGCGCATCCTTTTCGTCTCCAGCAAAGCCCTGTTGCAGAAGTGCCTGGGCATCGCCGCCGAAACCGGGCTGGAAAAAATTGTTTTGATGGACAAGCTGCGCGCCGCGGCCGGGGACTACCCGCCGCTGTTCGCCATGAAAGATTTGATGGACGATGGTGCCGCGAAGCGCGACTCCGCGTTTGACCTGGCCGCGCAGAGGGTTACGGGGCCGGTCGACCTGGCCACCATCATCTATACCTCGGGGACCACGGGAAATCCCAAAGGGGCGGTGCTTTCCCACGAGAACCTGACGGTCAATTGCAGCACCGCCGCCCGTCTCGTCGGATGGCCGCTGGGCGCGCCCAGCATCTCCTACCTGCCCCTCTCGCACGTCACCGCGCGCCACGTGGACTACTGCTGCTTCCTGCTGGGTATTCCCCTGGCCTACTGCGGCGGCTTCGACC
>JBBSHD010000353.1:0-2590 GCA_038253455.1 Terriglobales bacterium
CCTTTGCAAACTCTCAGCTAACCCGATGGTTCATCTCCGCCGAATACTGACCCCTGTACGATGACCGGTGAGCGCGGCAACTGATCCGTACCGGGAGAGCGGAAAAAGAACCCGGGGAAATATTTGTCGAACAGTAGGGGTCCTTCCTCACCCCGATAAAGCCGGGGATCGTCAGGATGACACCGGGAAGGGGGCATGAACTCCCAGCGGTTGGCGAGGCGACACGAACTTGAAGTCCGCAAGCTTGTATCCGCCAGACCAGGGGCGCAATTCGAGCTTAGCGCTTGATCGCTGGAAACCGCATTTTTCAAGCGAGACGTAACAACTTCAAACTTTCGAAAAGGATACCCGGCCGGTTTCCCGGCCGGATACCCTTCACTTGTTCATTGGGCCGCCGGTGTCGAGACCGCGCAGGAACTCCACCATATCTTTGCGATCTCCCGCTTTAGGCAGATAGAAAGGATGAGGGGCCTTGGCGCCGCGCTTGGGATCGAGTAGATCCGCGAGGCTTGGGACCGAGTTATCGTGCAGAAAGACGGGCTTGCGCGCCAGATCCAGAAGTAACGGCAGGGCGGTACCGCGTTCTTCTCCGCGCAGGCTGGCGTTTACTACCGCCATCTTGTCGTCAAAGAAGACTCCGGGCGTGTCCTGCACCGGATTCAGCGGGGGCTCGCGTTGCGCTAGGATGGTGGGGTTGTCTCCGGGGAAAATCGTTCGCATCGGTACGATTCCCGCGGGCACTGGCCGGCCCTGGTTCGCGTTGTGGCAACTGGTGCAGCCTGAAGTGCGGAACAGATCGCGGCCATGCGCGGCCTTCGCGTTGACCTGGGCGCCGGCCGGCGCTTGCAGGCTCGCGAGATAAGCGTTCATATCCAGCAGCTTGGTGTTATCGACCCGCAATCCGATCGGGGCTTCTTCAGTGCCGGGCTTGGGATGCGCGGGAGCTCTTACGTAGGGATACCCGGTCACGCCGGTGGCAGCCAGCACCTTTACGTAGCTGTCGGCGATCTCGTCGCCCGCGGCCCCGCCCAGCTTGTGCAGAAATGCTCGGCCGCCGGGGGTGGTGAGATTGGTGAGATCAAAGAGACTGGTATAGACAAGGTTGCTGAAGTTATCCAGCTTGGCGATTGCGCCCTCGCTGCCGAATGGCGCGGCCAGATCCTGGCGGAAGAGTGGGGTATTGTGCATCGGGTCGCCGTTGCCATCGAAACTATCGTCAAACATGCCGACCGGGTAGTACTTCGGATTGGAAAGGTAAGCGTCCACTTCCGGCTCGGTGGAATTTTCGGTGAGACCCTGGGGAGCACGGCCCAGCGACTTGCCGCCGTTGGCTTTCAACGAGAGTTGCAGTACCGGGTACAGAGCGCGGGAATTTGCGGCGGTGGCGAATATCATGCCGAGATTGAGGTTGTGGTTGGCGCGGCCATCGAGGCGGTGACCGATGGATCCGCCGCTGGGCAGGTTGAACACCGCTCCATCTGTGATTGTGTGGCACAGGGCGCAGGTGGCGCCGACCTTGTCGCCTTTAGCGGCAAAGCCGATGACCGCATTGGCGCCGATCAGTTTCTCGGTGACCGCAGGGTCGTTGAGCAGCGCGGATTTCTTTCCACTCGGATCCTGCTTGAGTTGCTTTACCAGCTCCGCCTGCGTGGCCTGGTCCACGGCATCGACGTCAACGCTCAATCCCAGCATCATCGCCTGCAGAGGCGTGACTCCGGCGGACTTCATGCCCGCGGGCAGGCGCACCGCGTCGGTCCAGAATCCCTCGTTGCCAAAGGTCTCAAATCGAAAAACATCTTTTCCGGCGGCAGCATTTCCATCCAGCCGCGGGGCGGGCATGCCTTGATCAACCGGGCCGTCGGAGCCCGCGGTGGCGGCGGCTGAGGTAGAAGTGGATCGCATCGAGTCATCATGTGGGCAGCCCAGCAGCAGAAAAACAGGCAATCCAAGGACGAGCAGCGCAAAAGCATTTCGGACCGGGCGGATATTCAAAAAACACCTCCGTGAACCTCTGGTGCCTTGGCATCGGGCTAACGATTGCCATCCACCGGAACACCAGCAGGAACTGCTGGTTAATTCAGTGAAGTGCATACGAGGAATAGCAGTGCCGCGGATCACTTAAATTTCGGGTGCGCTCGCGGTCGATTGCCGGGGAAAGTGAGCCGGCGGGGAACCTTGACGCCAGTTGTGGAACTAGCGGCCGTTGGCGGGTTGCGCGGAGCCCATGCCAGCATTGTCGCCAGTCTCTACAAGCTTGTCTTCGCGAGCGAGCGCGACCGAATCCATTTGTGAATCCGCCTGAGAATCAGGCGCCTGCAACGACGGCGTTCCCGACTCCAGGTTCTTGAATTCCTCTTCCAGGGTGGATCGCAAGTCACCAGTGAGGGCACTGAGTTTGGCCTTCCATTTGGCAAAGTCTTTGCCCATCTCTGCCGCTTTCCTCGGACCCACGATCAGCGCGGCCAGGGCCACGATAAAGAGGAGATCGAAGGTCACAGCTTCTCCTCAGGGGCGGCCACGACTTTCTTTTCTTCTTCGGGATGGAAGGCGGTCTTGAAACTTCTGATGCCTTCTCCCAGCCCCTTACCAA
>JBBSHD010000354.1:0-2583 GCA_038253455.1 Terriglobales bacterium
CGATCGAGAGCCTCAATCACCAGGCCGAGGTCAAGGCCATTCTGCTGTGCTCCGGCGCCAAGACTTTTTCCGCCGGTATCTCCCTGGAAGATTCCAAAAGTGACCGGGTTTTTCAAACCTTGAACGCCTTCAACCGGGTGTTCAACGCCATCCGAGAAATCTCCAAGCCCCTGATCGTCGCCGTCAACGGGCCCGCCATCGGCGCCGGCGCCGAGCTCGTGGCCTTCGGCGACCTGGTCATTGCCACCACCAACGCCAAATTTGCCCAGCCCGAAATCAAACTGGGTATCTTCCCGCCCTTCGCCGCGGTCATGCTTCCGCAGTTGATCGGTCCCAAGAAAACCTACGAGTTAATTCTCACCGGAGAGGCGCTGAGCGCCGAAGAGGCCCTGCGCCTGGGATTCGTAAACCGCGTGGTGCCTGAAGCGGACCTCGACAAGGTGGTCGATGACCTGTTGCTCCGCATCGGCGAATTCAGCGGCCCGGTGTTGGGTTTCGTAAAAGAAGTGATCGGCAGCTCCATCGGGGTCCCCCTGCGCGAAGCCATGAAGAACTCGCAGGACATCTACCTGAACCAGTTGATGGACCTGGAAGACGTGCAGGAAGGGTTAAGGGCAGTCCTCGAAAAGCGCAAGCCGGTGTGGAAGAACAAATAGAGGATTCGTTCTCTTGGGGAACGCCAAATTCCCAGGAGTTTTGTCATTCGCCAAACAGCGGCAACACTCTTCAGATTTTGTCATTCGCTGAGCAGCGGCAACACTCCCAAGATTTTTTGTCATTCTGACGACCCCCGGCTTCACCGGGGTGGAGGAAGAACCCCTACCCTCTGACCACCGTTCGCGCCCACGGTTTTCGCTCAGGATCGCACCGACATCGCACGCTTCAAAACGCCGAAGCCAGAAACCGCGACAGGTAAAACGCGTCAAGATATTTGAACGGCGTCTCCCCAATTGTGTAATGCCCGCAGGGCAGCACCGCCACCTGCAACTTCATCTTGTGCCGGCGAAATTCATCCACCACCTGCTGCGACAGCTCGGGAAGAAACGTCATATCGTACTTCCCATACACCACCAGCGAAGTCTTGATCTTCCCCTCGAACTTATGGAAATAAGACATCGGACTCACCGCCAGCAGCAGTTTGCGCAGCCGCTCCACCCCAATATGTTCCAGGCTCTCGCGCACGTGACGGGTTGACTGCCCGGTCCAGATCACGTCGCCAAAGTAAGTGGACGCGTGGTTGAAAGCATTCACCCGCAGCCGTTCGTCATGCGCGCTGGCAATAAACGCGTAACAGGATCCCAGGCTGGTGCCCACGATTCCGAAATCCTTATAGCCCTGGCTCTGCAGCCAGTCCACGCAACTCCGTACATCGGTCACCGCCTGGCGGCAGGAATCGATGGTGCGGCCGATGTTGGCTGACACCGCGTAGTCGGAGCGCTCGGTCTCGGCCGGCCGCCGCAGGTCGTGATAGGGCTTGCTCATGCGCAGGGCCGAAATCCCCAGCCAGTTAAACACCCGGCACAGTGCGTTGTGGCTCCACGGTTGCGCGTTCCACTGCGGCAGCACGATCACCGCCGCGCGCCGCTTGTAGGCCATCGATGGCACGGCGTGGGCGGGAAACCAGCGCGCCGAAACCAGGTTGTTTTCCGGATACGGCGACGCTACCGGTGAAGTAAACCGCAAAAATTCCGCGACCTCGGTCTGTCCATGCGCCCGCGCCTCAGGCCCCGGACTTTCCGGCCCAGCGGCATCCACCACTGTATCTTCCAGGCGGAAGTCGGTAGGCGTGACATAGGAAAAAAATCGGTCGCTGTCGGCGATGATCTCCCGGTTCAGATCCCCCAGGTATCGCTCCGCAGCCTCGTCACTGAGCTCTTCGGGATGCGAAGGATATTTGCCGTTTACTTCCGGCCACAAGCGCGTCCAATCCACTCCCCATTGCAGCGGCCGCACCACCCGATTGGTGTCTCGCGTAGTAAGCAAGTTCTCCCACTCAACAATCCGCTGCTCATAGCTCTTGATAGGCATCTTTAATTAACTATACAAGAGGTTTTTGCTGGTTCTTCGTCGTGCGTCCGAGGGCATTCTGAAAAAAACAAAACCGCTTTTCCGCTGTCCAAACTCCTACCCCGGAGGAAAATCCAAACAATCGATTGTCATTCTGACGATCCCCGGCTTTATCGGGGTGAGGAAGAACCCCTACTGTTCCACAAATTTTTTTCTACGATGGGTTTCCTACCGCACATCCCCCAAATTGCGTGGGGCACCCGGCGTTCCTCTTCACGAAAAGATCTGAGATTTTTAACTTTGCCGCGACGTTTGTGAGTTATTGGGCGAATTTGATTGCCCGTTGGATTTCATCAACCAATTCCTCTGAACTCTGTTTGTTCTTTCCCTTGCGAGCAGCTTCAAAATTAGAGGCTGGCGTCACTAAAGAGTTCTCAATTCGGTGTGTCCAGGCTGGAACTGCCTGATATGTTCCCGTTTCAGGGATGGCGGGTGGCCCATACGATTAGGGTGCCCCTCGATAAGAGTGAAGGCGTTGTCAAGTGCATAGTTCTCCTGAGCAGGTTTTGATTCCCG
>JBBSHD010000355.1:0-2575 GCA_038253455.1 Terriglobales bacterium
CACCCAGGAATGTAGAGAAGCAACAGAATTTTTCAGGGCGCCGCTGCAAAACATGATCGTGTCCATCGTGACCAATACTGAAAGGAACTCACACCATGAAAATCGCATCCACCATCGCCCGCTATCTGCTGGGCTTGCTCTTCACCGTCTTCGGACTCAACGGATTTTTCCATTTTCTACCCCAGCCGCCCCCGGCCTCACCCCTGGCGCTGCAGTATGTAACGACGCTCTCGGTTTCACACTACTTTGTGCCGATCTTCCTGCTGCAGTTGATTGGCGGCATTCTGCTGCTCAGTGATTTCTTTGTGCCCCTGGCGCTGACTTTTCTGGCCGGCATCATCTTCAACATCCTGGACTTCCACGTCACCATGGACCCCCAGGGCATCGGGCCGGGCCTCTTTGTCGCCATCCTTTGGATACTGGTCTTCCTGCGCCACCGCGCCAGCTTCGCACCTATATTCCGCGCGAAGCCGGAGCCAACCGGCTACTAAGCCGAGGGCAAGAGCTAGCGCCGGCACTGTTTTCGGAATCTAGTCATTCGGGATCTCGTCATTCGGGATCCCGCCGCCTCATGTCGCCAATATACTTCGTGGCTTCGGCCCACTCCTGCCCGCCGCGATGCAGCAAAGGCAAGCGGTCTTCCGGCAGGATCCAGCGCTGCCTTACCAGGCCGTCGATGGCATTTGCGTACCGGTTGAGGTAGTCCTCGCGACCGGTATAGCGTTCGGCGATGGATTTGCGCGGGTCGCCGGTTTTCATCCGTTCGGCCGCGGTTTTGGGGAACGGAAGGTACGACCCCTCGAACGCAACTCTCTCGCCGGAGGCGCCGATCGATGGGCTGCGCAAGTTCCAGCCGGTGTATGTCGCCAGGGGCACTGTGATCTGCGGCAGGCGCACGCCATCGCGTTCGTTCCCATCCTGATCCACCTGGGGCACCAGCACCGGAAAAAGTTTGCCCGCTTGCGGCGGCTGCAGGCTGAGAATTCCTTCGCGCCAGTGCGGACCGAAGTCCAGGCGATAGGCCCCGCTGGCTTCGTGGGGCGGGTTTACCTGGGGCAGTCTGGGCCAGGCGTATGCCCGCAGCGCAACCAGGGTTCGATCGGCGATCTTCGGATAACTGCTGGCAGGCGGGGGAGTGTTGCTGCGCACCCAGGCATCCATGTTGGAGATCATGGCCCGCCAGAAATATTTCACCGGCAGCGGAGATTCGGACTGCTGGCCCAGCAGGTCGCCATCCCCTTTTTGCGGCGGGAAGGCCACGGAAAAGTGTTGCAGGCCGGTGAGGTGATAGATGCGGACGTGGTCTGACACCGGCATGTCGCGCGTGCCATCGGCGCTGACGTGAATCAGCGCGGCGGCGCGGCCCCAGTATTCGTAGGATGTGTTGGAGAAGAAAATTCGGGGCACGACCATTTCCGCCACCGCGCGGTCGAGCAAGCCGCCCTTTTCTCCGGTCAACGGGTCCTTCTCCGGCTGATCGGTAAAAGGAAAGACGTCGGTAGGAAAGAAAATTGACGACGTGGGCTGGGCATCGCGCGAAGGCTGGGCAAAACGATAGTTGAAGCTGCCACGGCCGGCGCCGGCAACATGGGCGAGCACTCCATCCAGCGCGATTCGTCCTTGTTCGTCGGCATTGAAGCCCTGGTAAATGAAGTCGCGAAGAAAGCGGCCATCCTGCGAAATGCCTTCGCCATACACCCGCTGCGCCGGCGTGACCGCATCACCCGCGTGCTTGGCATACGAAGCGAAGTCGCGCACCGCAGCGAAGCCGCAGCCCGCAACCACCGGGTCGGCGACCGCATAAACATATTCGTACAGCTTGCCCGGCTGAAAGCCGCCGTCGAGATGGATATAACGGTCGCTGCCCTCGAGCTTGCCATCCACGGTGTGCGCAAACTGCCACTGAGAGCGGGGAATGGGCGTGCGTTGGGCGTCCCGCGAATCGCGCACCGTCAACCCATTTCGCGGATCATCGGGTGCGGCCACGGGATACTCGGTTCCGCCAATCCTGCCGGTGAGCAAGTGTCCCAAAGGAATTTCCGGCATCAGCTTGAAAGGCGTGAGATCGCCGCGCAGCAGGCCGGTGATGGTCTTACCATGGTCTTTCGCCACCGGCGCGGTGAGCCGCAGAGCGTCGGAACCATCCGCGTCCCACTGCCATCCCAGGGTCACGATCGTGAACCCGTTGCGCAGTAACCAGGCGTCACCCGGGTCGCTGGAGAGCTCCCGATCGCCGCCATCGACCAGGGTAAGGATGCTTCCGTGACCGCGGTTAGGAACCTCCAGAATCATCGAGCCGTTGCCCCTGGCGGAGTCTTTAGGACGCACGGCAATGAAGTTCGACGAGAACTCGACCTCGCCCTCCTTCAAGTTGATCGCGTTGCCAAGATCGACGATGCGCAGGTTATGCGGGTTCGCCACCGGGAGCGAGAAGTACACGCGCCCAGTAATGCGCTCATAGGTTCCCGCCTCACCGAACGCCTTGCCGCCCAGAACATCATTGCGGGATGCGATCTCGATATGAGTGACCCGTGCGTTGAGCGGCGCAATGGTCAGAGCTATTACCAGGATTGAG
>JBBSHD010000356.1:0-2558 GCA_038253455.1 Terriglobales bacterium
CAGGAGGGGAGGCCAGGGGGATTGAGCTCATGAAGGTGCAAGGCTAGCAGGGCAGTGTTACAGGAGTGTTACAGGGTTGCCGTCACCGGCGCCGGCAAGCCGCCCACGCTTCCACTACCAGGGCTGCGACCTTCACCTCGCGGACCGGCACGCTTCCCGATTTTTGACCCCTCAGGCGAGATTAAGAGAAAACGCAAGATCCTTCGCTAAAACAAGAAACAAGAGCTCGCTCCAGGATGACAAGGGTTAGAGTGGGTTCGCATATCTGCGATGTCTTATACGACTGCTTCAGATTTCCGCGGTTCGATCACTGCAACCGCCTCGCACTTCTCCGCAACAAAAAACAGGGAGCGGACTTGCCGCTCCCTGCGCCAGTTATACATCATTGAATTAGAACTTATAGATCAAGTCAAACTGCAGGCGGTTCAGGAACGGGTCCTGTGCGCCGGCCGGCAGGCCTGGGGCCCGGGCGGCATTTTGCAGGTTGGCGTTGAGAGTGCGGCCTACCCACCAGGTGAGCCCGGCCGTTGTGTTTTTCTCAATCAGCCAGTTGACGTATGCGCGATGCTGCACCACGTTGGTAGCGGCGCGCAGGTCGCTTTCGTTGAATTGAGAGATGACCGCGTCCTGCTCGATGCGGGCAAAGGCGTAGCCCACCAGCAAGTCGTGCTTGTCTTTCTGCTGGCCGAAGCTGCCGTCAAACCAATACGCCTTGTCCTGTTTGCTGGTAGTAGTGGGAAGATTGGCTTTGGCGCGCAGGTTCTGTTCGTATTCCGCGATCAGACGGAAGGGGTATCGCTTCCAGGGGGTCACGACGTTGGTGTCGGCGATGAAGTCGCTGTACATGAAGCCGGAAACGAAGGCACGCTTCTGTGCAGCGCCCACTCCCACAATGCGCGACGCATTGGTGAAGGCATTGGCGTTGATGATCCTGACCGGCTGGGTGACGGGTGTGGGCAGCGGGCTGCCCGGAGCGGGTGTAACCGGCTGCGGCAGGGTGACCGGGCTGGCCGCCTGCGCGATGGCGTCCGCGCTGTTCCAGTTAAGAACGGTGTAGGTGGGAACGATGCTCACGCGCGATCCCAGTTGCAGCTTGCTGGAGAAGCTTCCGCCCAGCGCGTTGGAGTCAATTCCCGCGGCAACCTCGTTAAACAACAGTTGCAGGCCCTGGGCGGTGAAGCTCTTGACGTAGCGGTTGGCCAACTCCCGGCTGACTTTTTCGTTAAAACCCTCGGGGTTCAAGTCGGAATCGAAGGTGAGCGGAGTGCGGTTCCACGAGTAGGCAAACTTGCCGCCGGTAAGCGACAGCCATTTATGCGCCGAGGGATTGTACGTGATCCAGCCGCGGTCGAACCCTATGGTCTTGCGCTCGAAGAAAGAGGTCAGGGTCTCGTTGGTGGAAATGGGATCGGTAAACGAAGGAGCTCCATTGACGACCCCGCCGGTGGCGATGTACATGCCGGCGGTGAAATCCTCGTTGAGCTTGCCTTCCAGGCCGAGGCGCAAGCGGATGCGGGCGCGATTGCGATCAAAGCAAGCGGCGCATCCCGGGTAACTCTGGAAAAAACTCTCGCCGCGCACCCGGACGTCGCCGCTCAGGCGAAACCGGCTCAGGTAGCTCTCCACCGCGGCGATTTTTTTCTGATCATCCTGCGCGCTAAGAGCGATGTTGGTCTGGTTCTGTTTGATATCGGTCAAGCCAGATTGTATTTCGGTGACGGCGGCGGCATTTTGCCCGGCCACA
Source organism: Terriglobales bacterium (assembly GCA_038253455.1). Taxonomy (GTDB): domain Bacteria; phylum Acidobacteriota; class Terriglobia; order Terriglobales; family Acidobacteriaceae; genus JBBQWT01. The sequence continues at coordinate 1,745 of JBBSHD010000356.1, forward strand.
CTTTCGACGGCAGCTGCCTTGGAGGCTGCGTCGGCGGCCGCGGTTTGGGCCTGGCGCGCGGTTTCGCCGGCCTCGGCAAACACGGTGTCGCGCTGCTGCAACTGCTGTTGCAGCGCCTGGATCTGGCGTTGCTGGGCCGCCAGCGCATCGCGCAGCTCGCGCACGTCAGCAGCGGTCACGGCCGGGCCAGCAGCGCTCCGTCGCACAGCACGTTTATGGCGGGCGGGGGCAGCGTTTACGTTCGCTGCCGACGCCATCAGCATCGCGCCGGCAGCCATGGCAGTGACGATTCGTAACTTGGTTGTCATCAGAATCTCCTGGTCTCCAAGTTCGGAGGGGGTGGGAGCCCGGCTAAGGGCGTTGCCAGAGGGAGAGGCAGTCCGGCCTAACGGCCGAGCTGCCCAATGATGACTTGTACTTTGGTTGCAACCGACGCCGGCAAAGGCGCGTAGGAAAGCTGCGAAACCATCTTTTGTCCATCGCCGACCATCCACTTCAGGAAGTCCACGAGGATGCGCTGCTTATTGGCGTCAGCGTTTTTCATCGGGATTAGCAGCCAGGTGAAGGTGGAGATGGGATAGGAATCCTTGCCGGGAGCGTTGGTGATGGAAACCCGGTAATCAGCGGGCATGGTCTTGAGCGATGCCGCGGCGGCGGTGGTGCTGTCCAGCGAAGCCTTGACGAAATTGCCCGCGGAATTTTTGACCATGCCAAACGATATCTTGTTCTGCACGGCGTAAATGAGCTCCACGTAGCCGATCGAACCTTCCATCTGGCGGATCATTCCGGCCACGCCTTCGTTGCCCTTGGCGCC
>JBBSHD010000357.1:0-2502 GCA_038253455.1 Terriglobales bacterium
GTGTTTTGCGGCGCTCAACAGGTCGACGAACGCATCATTGATTGCCCAACGCAGAGCTGGCTTGTTCTCATAAGCCACAATTCCGTTCAATATCAGCCGGTCTGCTAGCTCCTTATCGCCGTGATCAACCAGGTTCTTGAAGATCAGATCAACCGCGCGATAGGGGTAATCTCCTATTTGCCCCAGATGCGTCGCGGCTGAGACCAATGCATCTGGGGGCACAGCATTGCCCTTCCTCATCGCGGCTTCGAATATGGTTCCCGCCGCGAAAAGAAAGGCGTCCGCACACCCTGCCGGCACTAAACTCAGACGCTGGATTGCGAGTCCCCCATGAGTGGCGGCAAACGCCGCGAGAGCGACGGCTTTGTAACTGGCCCGCTTGCATTCATCGGTCTCATTTACGGCTAACCGATCAAGTTCATCGGTCCATGCCGCGGAATCCGGCGCCTTCGCCTGGCTGGCCAAAGGAACCAATTCCGCCAGGACACTGATTCGGCGGGTAGGAGGCAAGGAAGCAGAAGCGGCGTATGCGCGCGTCAGCAATTGCACGACGGACAGCTCAGCAGCCGCTGACCGGCCAGAAGCTATCACCGCTAACAGGCCGAAAGCGCAGAGCCATCTCTTCATGGTTGAACCGGAAGGTGATTGAGTCTTGATGAAATTTCTACGACAAATAACTGCGCGCCATTTTCTGCCACCACGGCCAGTCATGCCCGGTGCCGTCGCCCCACACGTCGAGCTGGTGGCCGATCTGCTTGTCGCGCATGATTCGCGCCAGCCGCTCGTTTTCATTCCAGCACATGTCCTGATCTCCCGTAGCCAGAACTATTTTCATGCGGCGGTAACGGTCGAGATACCACGGGTCGCTGATGTTCGGCAGAAAATCCGGCGGGTTGTTGAAATAACACTCTTCATCGTAATACCCATCCAGAAATTGCTTGATGTCGAAGGCCGCGCCCATGGTCACGCAATCCGTCACCACGTCAGGATGCCGCAGCGCCAGGTTCATGGCATGGAATCCGCCGAAACTGCAGCCGGTCACCACCAGCCGCGAACCGCCTGAAATTCGCGCCATCAACGGGACTACGTCGTGCAATATATATTTCTCGTACTGCTCGTGCCGCATGATCCGGTCGTGAGGATGAATGGAGCGGTTGTACCAGCTTTGATGATCGATGCTATCCACGCAAAAGAGCCGCAGGACGCCGCCCTCAAGCTGGTCCCACAACGCGCCCACCATTCCGCGGTCTTCATACTCGTAATACTTTCCCTTGGAAGTAGGAAATACCAGGACGGGCGGCCCGTCATGCCCGAATTCCAAAAGCTCCATATCATGCCGCAGGTCAGCGGCGTACCAGCGGTGCAATTGTCGTTTCATTCAGTGCAGTATCTTACATGCTCGGACTGTGGGATTGTCTTTCCGGCGAGACCATCGAATCGGTTATCATAAATTTCGCTTTGCCTGATCCGATTCTCCCGAATTTATTGTGTTACTTGATGTTTTTCGTTTAACGCATTATGCCCATAGATTTTATTAAACGAGTAATCCGCCGTCGCGGCACGGGGGGGCGCCGGGCCCTGGATCGCATCCCCACGCAGCTGGAGAAGCACGAGAACCTGGTTTCGCGTTTCCTGCCCGGAGCCCGGACCCTGATCGTTTACCTTCCGCCGGGCTATCACGAATCAGAGCACCGCTACCCTGTGCTCTACCTGCAGGATGGGCAAAATCTTTTCGACCCCGCTACCGCCTATGTGGCCGGCAACGACTGGCGCGTGGACCAGACCGCCGAGAAATTGATTCTCCATGGCAAGATCGAGCCCCTGATCATTGTGGGGATCTATAACAACGGCGAGCAGCGCCTGCTGGAATACACGCCCACCCGGGACGACAAGCTGGGCGGCGGCGAGGCCGAGCTCTACGGCAGAATGATCGTCGAAGACTTCAAACCGTTTATCGATGGCGTCTATCGCACCCTGCCCGGGCCGGAGAACACCGGCATCGGCGGTTCTTCGCTGGGTGGCTTGGTCAGCATTTACCTGGGTCTTTTGTATCCTCATATCTTTGGCAAGCTGGCAATCCTTTCACCGTCGGTCTGGTGGAACCACCGCAGCATTCTGAATTTCCTGGCCGACGCCATGACCGGTCCCTGTCCGCGCATCTGGCTCGATATTGGGACCAGCGAGAGCCGCACCGCGGTGGACGACACCATTTTGCTGCGCAACGCTTTGTTAAGAAATGGTTGGGTGCTGGGAAAAAATTTGCGGTTCACCAAGGCGGTGGGTGCGCGCCACGAAGAGGCCGCCTGGGCCAAACGAACCGGCCCCGCGTTGAAGTTCCTGTTTCCCCGATGACCTTCAGTCGATGAAGATGAGCCGCCAGTCCGCTGCATCCGCGACCCCAACCGCCGCCCGTGCCGCGCTGGAAAATCTTCTCGCCGAGTTGGATGCCAGAAAACGGGATTTCACCTCCGGCGCCGCCCAGCGCCTGGAAAAGGTGCTCGA
>JBBSHD010000358.1:0-2473 GCA_038253455.1 Terriglobales bacterium
AACGCGATGCCGCCCACGATGACCACTCCCGGGGGCGCGGGGCTGGGCCCGATGCCGGCGCCCACTACGCCGGAAAATGCGGCAAACTCATTGATGGGATCAGAACCGCCGGCAACCCCGATCCCTCCGGCCACCTTGCCGTTCTTGAACAGCGGCACTCCGCTGGAGAGCACCGCGTTGGGATCGGAATCGAAAATATCGGCTTTGCCGGTGACGATCCCCGTCCCCACGGTGGCGCCGTCAAGCGACCGCGCCGGGGGCAGGGCCTTGCCGGGAAGATAAGTGGTGTTGAACGGACACCCGCGGTTGGTGTTCTCAATTCCATACAAGTCGGCGTTGCCGGTGAACATCACGCCCGGGGGAAAATGGATTCCGCTGATGAACCGCACGGTGCGCGAGGAAAGAGGCGCCTGGTCGTTGCTAAAGAACGAGCCGGTGCGCGCCAGTCCAATGGCCAGCTCGTTGGTATTCACCGGCTGCGTGAAATTCCCCAGGGAGGTCAGCGGCGTGCCCGGTTTGTTATAGACGGCGAGGATCACGCCCTGGCGGTTGGTGACCGCGATGGAGATCGGGGTACCCACCGACTCGGCGGCCTTTTGCACCACGGTCTGCACTTCAGCCGCGGTGAGGTCGGCGGAAGCATCGTTGGCGCCCGGCGCGGGCGCGGGGCCGGGCTCCTTAAAACTTTTGGAGCACGAAAGCAGAAAGATGGACAACGCGAAGATAAGAAGAAAAGGCAGTACAAACCGGACGGCGCCGGAGTTCGACGAATGAATTGACATAGGGGTATGGCCTGGTTCCGTTAGTAGTTTACAAGCCCAATCTCGCCTCTACAAGGCTAGCCTTTTACCAGCACATTATCGATCAGCCGGGTCGTTCCCACCCGGGCGGCCACCGCCACCAGCGTCCGCCGGCTCACGTCATCCACCGGCAGCAGCGTATCAGGATCGACGATGGCGACATACTCCACCTGCACCCCGGGCTCCAGCGCCAGGGTCTTGCGCGCGGCGTCGATCAGGCGCCCGCTGTCGGCGACTCCCGCGGCCACCAGCAGATCCACTTCCTGCAGGCAGCGCGACAGCACCCGGGCCTGCTCACGCTGTTCCGGGTTGAGATAAGCATTGCGCGAGCTCATGGCCAGGCCATCGGGCTCGCGCACGATCGCTCCCAGAGTGATCTCGACGGGAAAACTGAGGTCAGCGGCCATCTTGCGGATAATCGCCGCCTGGGCCGCATCTTTTTGTCCGAAAAAGGCCTGATCGGGCTGCACGATGTTGAGCAGCTTGGCGACCACGGTGGTGACTCCGCTGAAGTGACCCGGGCGGGAAGCGCCGCAAAGACGGCCGCTCAAACCCTCGACCGTGAGCGTCGTGGAAAAATCCGGATGATACATCTCGGCAGCGGCGGGAAGAAACAGCAGGTCAACGCCACTGTCGCGAAGCATGTCAGCGTCGCGCTCAGGCGTGTGCGGGTAGGCATCGAGGTCTTCGTTCGGCCCAAATTGCCGGGGGTTCACGAAGATCGAAACCGCCACATGATCACATTGTTCACGGGCCTTACGCACCAGCGAAAGGTGCCCATCGTGCAAAGCACCCATGGTGGGTACGAAGCCCAGCCGCGATCCGGATTGAGCCCGTAATCCGCGGCACGCAGCCCGCATCCCGGCAATCGAAGTCAGCGTCTTCATGGGCAATGGAGGTGCGGCGGTTGGCCCTGCGCAGGGTTCATGGCCCCGCTTTATCCCCGCCGCCGCTGCGCAATCATCTCCATGGTGGCTTGCAGCGCGGGCGGCAGATGGTATGACTCCGCTGGTGAAGGATAGCTTCCGGATTCCACGTCGCGCTTGAAATTTTCGGCAGCCTGGCGAATCAGCGCGGCGGCGTCCCCGTAGCGCCGCACAAATTTGGCGGGCGTGCGGAAACTCAGGTTCAGGATGTCATGCAGCACCAGCACCTGGCCGTCGCAATCCGGGCCCGCGCCGATGCCGATGGTGGGCGCGGAAATCTCCGCGCTGATCATCGCCGCCACTTCGGCGGGAATGGCTTCGAGCACCAGGGAAAATACCCCGGCGCGGTCGAGCGCCACCGCGTCACGCACCAGTTGTTCGGCGCCATCGAGGTTTTTGCCCTGCACCTTGTAGCCGCCCATGGGATGCACCGATTGCGGCGTAAGCCCGATGTGCCCCATCACCGGAATTTCGGCGTCGCCCAGGCGCCGCACCAGGTCCGCGCGCCGCGCGCCGCCTTCGATCTTCACCGCTTCCGCGCCCGCGTCTTTAATGAAACGCGCGGCGTTTCTCACGCCCTCCGCGTCATCCAGTTGATAGGAGCCATAGGGCATGTCGGCGATCACCAGCGCCCGCCGCACCGCCCGCCGCACCGCGCGAGTGTGGTGCAGCATTTCTTCGACCGTCACCGGCAGGGTGTTTTCGTATCCCAGCACCACCATGGCCAGGGAATCGCCCACCAGCACC
>JBBSHD010000359.1:0-2449 GCA_038253455.1 Terriglobales bacterium
CTTCTAAGCGAGAGCTTCCAAAAAATGAGACGAGGTGTTTCCAGTGAAAGACACATCACCAGAAAACTCAGGCATCCATCTATGGCTGGCCCTATGGAAGGCTTACGATGCCCTCCGCGCCCACGCTGAGGCCAATCTGCAGGAGCTGGGTTTCTGCCTCTCCGACTTTGGCATCCTGGAAGTCCTGTTGCATAAAGGTCCGCAACCGGTGATCCGTCTTAGCCGCAGACTGCGCCTCACCGGGGGTTCCATGAGCGTGGCCGTGGACCGCCTGGAGCGGCGCGGGCTGGTCAAACGCAAGAGCGATCCCGATGACCGCCGCGGCCGTATCGTTCACCTCACTCCCGCGGGCCGCAAGCTGATTACCGATGGCTTTGCCCAGCATTCCGACGCCATGGAGGTGGCCACCCAGGGCCTGGCGCCGGCCAAGCGCGCGCGCTTGCTGAAATTGCTGAAGTCGCTGGGCAAGTCCGCGGCCGCCAATTCGCGGGGGCCGGATGATTTGACCCTGCACGCCGCATCCTCGTAGTCTGGTGCAAAGGAGCCAACCCATGACCGACGCAACCTTAACTCAGCCGCAGGCAAAGGCGGGTTTTCATCCCCGCCCCAAGACCAAAATTCTCGTTGACGGTGGAGATCCGCAGGAGACCCTGCGCGTCAAGAGCCTGATCGGATTCGTGGACGGCCAGACCACCAACCCCTCGCTGGTGGCCAAGAACCCTGACATTCTCAAGCTGGTGCAATCCGGCAAGCGGCTCAGCCAGGAAGAACAGAATGATGAGTATAAGAAGATCGTGCAGAGCATCTCTCCGCTGGTAGGCGACGCCGGCGTCTCCATTGAAGTGTTTGCCGATTACACCACCAGCGCCGAAGACCTGCTTGCCCAGGGCGAGGAGATGTATACCTGGATCCCCAACGCCTATATCAAGTACCCGATCATTCCCGAGGGGCTGAAGGCGGCGAAAATGTCGGTGGCCCGGGACATGCGCGTCAATATGACCCTGTGTTTCACCCAGGAGCAGGCGGCGGCGGTCTATGCGGCCACCAAAGGCTCGAAGAACCCGGTCTATGTGTCGCCGTTTATCGGCCGTCTCGATGACATCGGGCTTAATGGCGCCGACGTGATCAAGAACATCAAGCAGATGTTTGCGGCCGGCGACGGCCATGTGGTGGTGCTGTCCGCCAGCCTGCGCGGGCTCGAGCATCTTCTCTACTGTTTCTCACTCGAAACCGAGCTGGCCACCGTGCCCGGCAAGGTGCTCGACCAATGGGCGCAGCAGAACTTTCCCATGCCCGGGCCCGATTTTACTTTTAAGCCGGTGGGCGCCGCCATTCCGTACAAGGAAGTTGATCTCAACCAGCCGTGGGAGAGCTTCGATATCGAGCACAAGCTCACGCGCCAGGGGATTGAAAAGTTCGTGGCCGATTACAAGGCCACGATTAAGGAATAACCAGCCGGCGTGCGGCTTCGAGCCGCACAAAAGAGGAAACAAGAAGGCGGGGATCATCTCCCCGCCTTCGTTGCCGGCAGCTGCACCCTATCCGCCTACAGATCTCGCCGAAATGTCATTTCGACCGAAGCCTCCGGACTTTTGCGGGGCGTAGTGGAGAGTCGTTGACCATGCCCAACAGCTTCTCGGCGTAGATCGCGCCCGCGGGATCATCTTCGTGCTTGAAGTAGATGAAGACGTTGCGCCCGCACTTGAGATGGGCCTCGACCAGGCGGCTGACTTTCTTTACGGTGCGGTCCGAGTAATCCGGTTTGCGCAATCGGTAGTAACAAAAATCGGCGGTGACCACGTCTGGAGTTTCCAGCTTCTCGCTTTCCGCGATGCACATGGCGGCATTGAACTTTCGCAACGCGTCGTAAGTGCCCTCGTTGAACCACGAATCGTGCCGGAACTCGAAGGCGAATCGTCGCCGGCGCGGCAGGCTTTTCAAGAAATCCCGCAGCAGCACGGTATCCGATTTCAGGAATGGCGGGAGCTGGAAGAGCACCATCCCCAGTTTGCCGGCGGCGCGTAGCGGCTCCAGTGAATGCAGAAATTTCTCGGTGTTCTCCTCGGCGCCTTTAAGTTTTTTGTAATGGGTAATGCCCTGGTGGGCTTTCGCGGAGAATTTGAAGTGCGGCGGAGTCGCCGCAATCCAGCGGTCAAGGATCGCCTCACTGGCGAAGCGGCGAAATGTGTAATTCACTTCGACGGAGTTCAGCCGCGACGCATAGTGTTCGAGAAACTTTGCCGATCCCAGCTTCGCCGGATAAAAACCGGGCTTCCAGCTTGTATAAGCCCAGCCGGATGTCCCGGCGTAGAGCTCGGTCTTAACGGTTTTCCTGGCCATTTCGTACCTATTTTACTTGGGATCGGAAATTTCTGGCCTGCGCCGGCATACTCAAGTTTGCGATTTTGAGGAACCTTGCAGCAAGCGGTATTCTTACAGCCTCATGACC
>JBBSHD010000360.1:0-2447 GCA_038253455.1 Terriglobales bacterium
CCTAAACCCACGGGCCATTTCACCGAGGTGCCTTTGCCCGGACCCGACTTCCAGTCAGGACTTACCTTGGAAAGATAATCAGTCCACACGTAGGTGGTTCCGCTGCCATCGGAGCGGTGGATCACAACGATGGGCAGGTTCGGCAGGGTCACGCCGGGGTTTTCTTTAGCAATGATGGGGTCGTTCCAGCTCGAAATGCGGCCCAGGAAAATTCCAGCGATGGCGGCCGGGGTAAACTTCAAGTCGCCTTTGACGCCGGGCACGTTGTAAGCCGGCACGTCAGAACCCAGCACCGTGGGAATATGGAAAATCTTGACCTTGGACTGGGAAAGCTGCTCGTCGGTCATGGGGCCGTCAGTGGCGCCAAAGTCAACCGTGTTGGCCAGCACCTGGCGGATTCCCCCGCCGCTGCCGATGGATTGGTAGTTGATCTGCACATCGGGATGCAGCTTGTTGTATTCGCTGAACCACTTGGAATAAATCGGATAGGGAAATGTGGCGCCGGCGCCGTTAAGCTTGGTTTCCGCGGTGGCCGAGATCACCAGCAAGGCAATCATCGCCGCCATCAACGTCAACTTGAATATACATTTCATTATGTAGTTTCCTCGCTTTTCTTGTGTCACCTTAAGTTGTAGTGGAAGTGTGTTACGAAGCGGTTAAAGCAACGTTACAGAACCATGAATTGTTGCGGTTTCCTTTGGTAAACAGGGTTAGACGCAACCCTGAACTCCGCGCCTCGCCCTCGGTTAAGCTGGCCGTACGAGCGGAAGAGTGAAGAAAAGTGAGGAGCCATGGTTCATTTTGCTCTCCACCCGGATGGCGCCTCCGTGGCTGATCACAATGTGTTTGGCGATGGCCAGACCCAGGCCGGTGCCGCCGCTCTCGCGGCCTGCCGAACGTGCTTTGTCCACCCGGTAAAAACGTTCGAAGATGCGCGGCAGATGTTCTGATGGAATCCCGGGCCCGGAATCGCGCACGTAAAATTCCGCAAAATCCGGCCCCGGGATTGAGTATCCCAAATTAATTTCGGCGCCGGGCGCAGAATACTTGACGGCATTCTGGATAAGGTTGGCGAACACCTGGTGAATGGCCTCGTAATCGGCGAGTACCAGGTCTTCCCCGGCGGCCGATGGCGGCGGCGCATCGCTGTGCAAGTGCATCCCGGCATTTTCGGCGATCCTATGAAACGCGGAAAAAGCGTCGGCCACCAGCTCGCGGCAGGTAACCGGCTGCAATTGGAAACGCTGCTCGCCTGATTCCACTCGCGCCAGCACCAGCAGGTCGTCGGTGAGGCGCGATACCCGCACCGCGTTCTTGCGGATGATTTCGGCGAACTCCCGCACCGTATCAGGATCAGAGCTGCCGTCGAGCAGGGTCTCCGCATAGCCCTGGATGGAGGTCAGCGGGGTGCGCAGTTCGTGGGATACGTTGGCGATGAAATCGCGCCGCGTCTTTTCCACACGCTCGATCTCGGTGAGGTCCTGCAGCACGGCTACCGCTCCACCTGACGGCAGAGGCGCCGAAACCACCTGGAAGACTTTGCCCGCGGCCACCAACGCGGCGCGCGACTGTTGCACTCCACCGCCCGCCAGGGTTTCGCGCAGGCAGCGCAGCATTTCGGGGTCGCGAATGCTTTCGATCATAGGCAGCCCGCGCCGGGCGCCCCGGGGCACGAGGTCATCCATGTGTCCGTTGGCCCATTCCACGCGGCCGTCGGCGGAAACCGCGATCACCGCTTCCTGCATGCTGTTGAGCAGGGTTTCGAGCTGCTGCCGGCTTTGTTCGACGGTACGGAAGCTGATTTCAAGCTGGCGCGCGCTGGCATCGAGGGCAGTGGCGACAGAAGCCAGCTCATCGGAAGAGCCTTCCGAGATGCGGGCAGAGAGATCTCCGGCGGCCACTTGTTGAGCGAATTGCGCCATGCGCCGCAAGCGTTTGGAGAAGGAGTGGGCGATCCAGGCGGCCAGCAAGGCGGCGGCGAGCAGCGAAAGGACCGACGCAATCAGCAGGTTCCGGCGCACCACGGCAGCGGTGCGGCGCACGCCGGCCAGCGGGTATGCCAGGCGCACCACCCCGCCCCGCACCGGGGCCGCCGCGTACATAAATTCGATGCCCAGCGTCTTGCTGGTGCGAGTGGAGTTGCCCGCGTCCCCGCGGAGCGCGGCCGCGACTTCAGGACGTTGCGCGTGATTTTCCATGTGCGCTGGGTCGGCTTCAGAATCCGCCAGCACCTTTCCCGAAGAATCAATCATGGTGGCGCGCGCGTCGGCTGCACGGGCTTCCTGGGCGACAATTTCCGCCAGGGGACGCGCGTGGTCGTTATCCACACGATTGGCAAACAGCCTGACCTCGCGTGATAAATGCATTTGCGTCTGTTCGCGTAACGAATCTTCCCAGGCGCGGCGGATGGTCACGTCCATGGTGAGGGTTGCGGTCAGGATGACCAG
>JBBSHD010000361.1:0-2439 GCA_038253455.1 Terriglobales bacterium
GTGCGGCATGGCAAAAAAGCCAGCCTGAAATCAGTCCCGGAGGTTATTGCTTTTTGACTGCGCCCTGCTCACGGCGCGCCAGAAGATAACTGCGGATATACGGGGTGAGATCGCCTTCCAGCACACGGTCCACGTCGCCCATTTCAAACTTGGTGCGATGGTCTTTGATCAGGCGATAAGGATGCAGGACGTAGGAGCGGATCTGCGATCCAAAATCGATTCCCAGCTTGGAATCTTCGAGCACCCGGGTGGCGGCGCGCTTTTTTTCCAGCTCATATTCGTAAAGCTTGGAGCGCAGGATCTTCATGCCGCGGTCCTTGTTCTTGTGCTGCGAGCGCTCGTTCTGGCAGCTCACCACGATTCCGGTGGGCAGATGGGTGATGCGCACCGCGGAATCAGTGGTGTTCACGTGCTGGCCGCCGGCGCCTCCGGAACGATAAGTATCGATGCGCAAATCTTCGGTCTTGATATCGATGGCGATGGATTCATCGATTTCTGGCGAGACATACACGCTGGCGAACGAAGTATGGCGCCGGCTGGCCTGGTCGAAAGGGGAGATGCGCACCAGCCGGTGCACCCCGATCTCGCTGCTGAGCAGGCCGTAGGCAAAATCCCCGGTTACCGTAAACGTGGCGGATTTTATGCCCGCTTCTTCCCCGCCCTGGTAATCGTTCAGGGTGATTTCGAGGTGCTGGCGCTCGGCCCAGCGCAGGTACATGCGCATGAGCATCTCCGCCCAATCCTGCGATTCCGTGCCGCCCGCGCCGGGATGGATGGTGACGATGGCGTTGCGCATGTCGTTTTCGCCGGAGAGCAGGGTGCGGGTTTCGAGCTGCTCGGCCAGCGCCCGCAGGTCGTCGATCTCGCGCTTGAGCTCGGCGGTAACATCTTCGCCTTCGCGGGCGAGATCAAAATAGGCCGCGATATCGCTAGTGCGCCGCGCCAGGTTGGCCTCGGTGGCAAGGGATTCCTCCACCCGCTTGCGCTCGCGCATGATGGTTTGTGACTGTTCGGGATTGGCCCACAGATTAGGGTCTGAGACTTTTTGCTCTATGACCGCCAGTTGCTGGCGCAGCCGGTCCGGGTCAAAGATACTCCCGCAGGGCGCGAACTTTGTCTCGCACCGGGGCGTATTCGCGTTCGAGTTCTTCAACCATTTTGGGTCACCACCGCTTCCCGCACTGGCAGCGGACGCCCAGTCAATACAATGTCTCCGGGCAATAGGAGAGCCAGTAAAGAAATTATCGCACACGCCCAGGCAAACCAGTCGCCGTGGCGGGTATAGAAAGTGGTTCCGGAAGCGAAAGCAAAGGGCGCGCGCAGGTTGGCGCGCACGTTGCGCGGCGCCTTGGCCACCACGCGGCCGAAAGGATCGATGGATGCGGTCACGCCGGTGTTGGTGGAGCGCAACACCCAGCGGCGGTTCTCGATGGCGCGCATGCGCGACATATTGAGATGCTGCCCCGGCGCCCCGGTTTCGCCAAACCAGCCGTCATTGGAAATGTTTACCAGCAGCTGCGCTCCGTTGAGGGCAAACAGGCGGATCTCATCGGGAAAAATGGATTCGTAGCAGATAAAAACGCCGACTTTTTCGTCGTTAAAGTCCCGGCCATGCAGGGTGAAGACACTGCGCTCGGTCCCGCGGGAAAAATCGCCTACTTCATGGGTGAGGCTCTGCGCAAAGGAGAACACTGACTTGAAGGGAACGTATTCGCCCCAGGGCACCAGGTGGATCTTGTCATAACGCGCGGCCACGTCGCCGCCGGGCGCAATGAGGATGGCGGAATTATAGGTTTCCCGCACCTGCTGTCCCGCGCCCACCCGCATGCCCACTACCCCGGTGATGATGTTGGAATGGGTCTCGGTGGCTAGCGCGCCGAGCCAGTAATGAAAGCGCGGGTCCACTTCGAAGAATGGCGCGGGGGATTCCGGCCAGATGATTAATGGTTCGACCAGCTCTCTGCCGGGAGCGGCGGGCGGATCCGGATGGGAACTGAGCGCCGACAATTCAGCGAATGTCTGCTCCAGCCGGGCGTGGTCCCATCCACCTTCTGCGATGGGGATGTTTTCCTGAACCAGTGCGGCCTCGTGGGTCGAAATTGAGGCGGGCGGCTGAACCAGTGATCCGGATTGCAAGACCGCAGCGGCGGCGATGGTGGCAACCAGCACCACTCGGCGGCGGTCGGGTGGAAGCACGGCGGCGGCGGTGAAACCGGTGTTCACCAGGGCGATCACCCACGAGATGCCATACACGCCGGTGACGGTGGCAATCCCGGTCAATGGGATGTTGGAGACCTGAACGGTGCCCAGTGGGTCCCAGGGAAATCCGGTGATCAGGGCGCGGGCGAGCTCGACGGCGACCCAGAGAAAAGGCGCGGCGAAGAGAGCGCGGCGAACTCCGCGGCGGACGAAAACCCAGGCCAGCAGCAGGCCGACCAA
>JBBSHD010000362.1:0-2438 GCA_038253455.1 Terriglobales bacterium
AGAGTCAACGGCAGGCTACGCGTAAGATCTGACCGCCGGTTCTTCGAGCATATGGCTCGGACGGCGGTGCGGGTCGCGCACAGGAAACAAAGGCTTCCTCGGCTGCGCTCGGAATGACAATTCATTTAAAACGCGTACTTATGTCTCGATGAAATCTCAAGAAGTTCTCCCCGCAAGGGAAAAAATAAAAGTTTCCCCGGAATGACCGCGCCCAACGAGGCAGCCACCTACCGGCTGTACTGGTCCCGCAACCGGGTCTGCTTGTTCTCCATCGACGAGGCCCGGCCACCGATGTAAACCTGCTTGACCTCGGTCTTCAGATCCAGCGGATCGCCGTTAGCCACCACCACGTTGGCCTGCTTGCCCACATCGAGCGAGCCCAACTCCCCGGCCACCCCGAAGATCTCCGCGGTATTGAGCGTGACCGCGCGCATGGCCTCGTCATAAGGCAGACCGTAGGCCACCGCATAGCCTGCGGCATAGGGAAGATTGCGCGCGTTGTGCGAATCGTAGGAGGCGAAGGCGATCTTCACACCGCGCTTGTAGAGCTGCGCCGGCAGCGAGAACACCGCGTCGTAGCGCTCCCCTGATTTCGGGGTGGCGTAGATGGGGCCGACGATCACCGGGATTTTTGCCGCTGCAATGTAGTCGAGCACCTGCTGGCTGTGGGCGACGTGATTGAGAATGACCTTGAGGTTGAACTCGCGGGCCAGGTGCAAGGCCACCTGCACGTCGCTGGGTTCTTCCGCCGCCAGCACCACCGGCTTGCGGCCTTCAAGGTAGGGAATCAGCGCCTCCAGTTTCAGGTCGCGTTTTGGGGCAACGCTGTCGTCGCTCTTTGCGGGTGCGCGGCTGGTGGTGCGCGGCGTGCTGCGCGTTGCGGTGGAAGCAGGCGCGGAAGCGCGGTCTTCGTTGTTGTTGCGCTCCGACACTTCGCCCGGCGCGGATCCCGATTGCGGCATGCTCGCGGTTTCCCCCGTCCCCTCGCCCGTGGAAGTGGTTTCCGAGGATGTCCCCGGATGCTTCTTGCTGTAGTCGCCGCGCTTCTTGCGGTAATCCTGCGCATCGATGAACGCCTGGCGCAGTTGCGCCGCCATGCCCATACGGGTGGATGGATACTTGAGTTTGTCGAAGCTGGAGTTGCGGCGCTCGTTGCCGGTGAAGTTCAGCGGCAGCGCGATATCGCGCACCAGCACCATCTCGTCGCTGGACGCACCATCCAGCTGCACAAATGACGATTGGCCGGGCAGGGTGTCAGAGGGTTGCGGCGCCACGATAGCATTGGTGATGCCGTTGAATCGCGTTACCGGAATCAATTCTGATTCAGCGTGAAACGCCTCCCAGACATGCATCTGCGGCATGATCTCATCGCTGGTTTCAACCAGGTCGTTGGTCATCTCCACCGCGGAAATCTCGGTGAGCCCCAGGTTGCTCTCCGCGTCGATCATGCCGGGATACACCGTCATCCCGCTCACGTCGATGACTTTGGCGTTGGCCGGAACCGTGACCGCACCCGCCGCGCCCGCCGCGGTGATGCGGCCATCTTCCATCACCAGCACCCCGTTTTCGATCACGCCATGCGAGATCGTCATCAGTTTTCCGCCGGTCAGCGCGATGGCCGGGCTGTCGGCAAGGGTGGTGCGAAACAAAGCGGTGCGAGTTGCGGTGGCAGGCCGCGTGGCGCCAGCCGCTGGGCGGTCCGTCTTTTTGCCGCGCTGTTGCGCGCGCGCCGCCGGCAGCATTGCCAGGCCCAAAACCAGGAAAGCCAGCAGCAGCTTTCGCTGCATCATCTTATGAGAAGTGGTCATTGGTACATCCCTTCTTCGCCCTGTTCATCGCTGCGGCCGCTCATCGGCGCTCCACTGTAGTAGGGCATGCCTGTGCCCGGCAGTGACTTGTCAAAAAATACCCGTCCATCGATCAAGACTTTCTCCACCGTCGCGTAACTGGAAAGGGGGAACTGGTCCCAGATGCTGATGTCCGCATCCTTGCCGGGATCGAGCGAGCCGATGCGGTCATCCACCCCGATGATCCAGGCGGGATTGATGGTAATCATCTTCAGCGCCTCTTCTGGCGTGGCGCCTCCGTAGCGGATGGTCTTGGCGGCTTCCTGGTTCAAGCGCCGCGCAAAATCATTGGAGTCGCTCTTGATCGCCACCCGCACTCCTTTTCGCATGGAGATCACCGCGTTCCACGGAATCGCATCCCAGGCCTCATGCTTGAATCCCCACCAGTCGGCGAAGGTGGCGATGGCCACTCCCTGTGCGGCTACTTTTTCGGCCACCTTGTACATTTCCAGCGCGTGGTGAAACGCCCGGATCTTGTAGCCAAACTCATTGGCCATCGCCATCTCGTTGAGGAATTCATCGGCCCGGTAGCAGTGGATCTGCACCATCAGCTTGCCGCGCAGAATGTCGGCCAGCGCCTCCAGGCGCAGA
>JBBSHD010000363.1:0-2424 GCA_038253455.1 Terriglobales bacterium
CGTAGCATTGAGCACGTTATGCCCTCCGGGAACCTTGATTTGAAAGTCTCCCAAGTCATTTCCGCGATAGCGCACCTGGAAACGGCTGCCTGGATGCTCTGGCGAACTGGCCCTGGGCTGGAGAGCGGGAAGAATGCGGAAATCAGAATCGGCGCGCGTGCCGTACGTAATCGCACGTCTCTGGATTTGTGGCAGGAGGGACCGCAGTTGCGGATCGTCATTGCACATCACGACCATCCCATAAAACGGCACGCGATCCATGAACGCCATGAATGTGCGCTTCACGTCACGGAGATCGCGGTAACAGTCGAGGTGCTCACGGTCGAGATTGGTGACCACGGCAAGGATAGGGGAAAGCGAAAGGAATGAACGATCGCTCTCATCGGCCTCGGCGACCAGGTATTGCGATTTGCCGAGCCGAGCGTTGGATCCCATGGCGTCCACTCGTCCGCCCACAACGACGGTAGGATCGAGACCGCCGGCAGCAAGAACAGCCGCAATCATCGAGGTCGTCGTGGTCTTGCCATGCATGCCAGCCACCGCAATGCCATACTTCAGGCGCATCAGTTCGGCCAACATTTCCGCGCGACGGATGACCGGAATCAGCAGTCGGCGAGCTTCTGCCACCTCGGAATTATCTAGCGGGATGGCGGAACTCGTGACCACAACCTCGGCGCCAGCAACATTTCCCACCGCATGGCCTTCGAAAATTATTGCGCCCAAGCTCTGCAGACGCTCGGTCACTGGAGAAGTCTTCAGATCGGAACCGCTCACCTTGTAACCGAGATTCAGCATAATTTCGGCGATACCGCTCATGCCGATGCCACCGATGCCTACGAAGTGGACGCGTTGAATCTTGGCGAACATGCTTCCCTTTGATCAAAACCTCACGGTTCAATCTGCGAACTGCCAGCAATAATTAACTGAAGTTGGTCCTAGCCGGATTCTTCACGGAAAACTGGCGCTGCTATGCCCGCCAACCTTGCCGCCAGACCCGCGATTTCGGCCGCGGCGTGGGGATGCGATAGTCCTCGCGCCGCCTGCGCCATACGCAGCAACCGCGCGCGATCCTTGAGCAATGAAGTGACTACCTGCACCAGGCGATCTCGCGTCAGTTGGCTTTCTGGGATCAACATCGCCGCTCCTGCGCGCTCCAAGACTTCTGCATTTCGGCGCTGATGATCGTCGGCGGCAAACGGAAAAGGTACAAAGACAGCGGGCCGCCCGGCAGCCGCTATTTCAGCAACTGTGCTCGCTCCCGAACGACAGAGTACCAAGTCGGCGCGGGCAAACGCTTCTGGCATGTCATCAATGAATGGAGAAAGTTCCGCCGAAATACCCGCCCGCAAGTAGGTAGCTTGCGCGTCATTATAATCGCGGTCGCCGGTCTGGTGGATGATGTAAATTCCCGGAACCTGCTGCCGCAAGGTGTCCAGCGACTCGATAACCGTCTGGTTTAATTTACTGGCCCCCTGGCTGCCACCGAACACCAGCAGAGTTGGACGGTGATCGGGGACAAGTCCGCCCAGAGGCGGCAATTGGAAAAACTCCTTACGCACCGGGACACCCGTCACCCGGGAGAGGCGGAAGTAGCGGCGGCTCTCTTCAAAATGCACTGCTGCCATTGTGACCATGGGCGCGACCACGCGGTTCGCAAAACCAGGAACCACGTTCGGCTCGAAAACCAAAGTTGGCAGACCGCGCAGCGCCGAGGCCAGCATCGCTGGACCGGAAGCGTATCCGCCAACCCCGATTACCACGTCGGGCTTGAACTGCTGCAGAATTCGCCAGGAGTTCAGGATGGCACGCGGCAGTGTGGTAGCAGTCTTGATGCGGGTAGCCAGGCTCACACTCTTAAGCGCCCCCACCTGGATCAGACGAAGTTCAAATCCGGCGGCTGGAACCAGCCGTGTCTCTATGCCTCGCGAGGTGCCGACAAACAATATCTCTGCCTGAAAGCACTCCTGCAATTCGCGAGCGATGGCCAACGCTGGAATCACGTGGCCGCCGGTGCCGCCACCCGCGATCAGTGCTCGCATTGCGCCGGGGCTGGACGGTTGCTCCGCTGAAACGTGCAATGCATTCGACTGATCAGCACATCCAACTTCGATCTCATTCATGGTGAACGGTACATAGATTGAATGACCCAGCCGCTATTGGGACTTCTCGTCTCAGCGCCAACCGAAGAATACTAAAATTTCCGCAGCCGGGGGCCGGTCGCAAACTTAAGAGATGAAAAATAGTTAACCGGATGGGAATGGGCTGTCCTATTCGATCTGTTGGGTGATGTTCAGCAGCACCCCAACGCATGCCAGCGTCACAAACAATGAAGTGCCGCCGTAGGAGATGAAAGGCAGCGGGATCCCCTTAGTGGGCATCAGGCCAAGCACCACGCTGATGTTAAACAGCGCCTGCACGCCGATC
>JBBSHD010000364.1:0-2421 GCA_038253455.1 Terriglobales bacterium
AGATTAAAGGTCCCGCCTTCATCTGCAATGGGGTTCGTTGCTTCGTAAATATCTCAATTACTGAAAATACCCGTCGGGTGTGTAGCATCTTTCGGACCAGGCAAAGGATCGAAACCTGAAGATTAAAAGCAAGCGTGGCCGTTTATTTCGATACCGATATTTGATTCTCGACACCGCAACTGGGGCCGATTAGAAGCGAACTTTTAGTTTGCTGCAATCACTCTCCACCGGGGCTAAAGCCCAAACCATATGAGCGACTCTTCAGCGGCCTGAAAGGCCGCTGCTCCCACCAATGGGCGAGAGTCGGGTCGTGGTTACACCTCCAGATACCGAGACGAAAGTGTTCTTTGTCAGCCGAAGGAAATCCTTTTCTACCACTTCTCCGATCGGAAAAAATATTGTCATCTCGACCGGAGACCCCGGGCTTTTGCGGGGCGTAGTGGAGAGACCTCGGGGCGGCTGTTGCCCTTGGCTTTGTTTCGCCGAAATTATTGGGACGTCCTCTAAAAAACCATCATAGGGAAATATTTGTTGCAGAGTAGGGGTTCTTCCTCACCCCGATAAAGCCGGGGGTCGTCAGAATGACAACTGTTGGGGGAGGATTTGCCCCTGGCCTTATTAGCTCTCACTCCAGGTGTCTTCGCCCTTGCTCCCTCAAAACTGACCCGTAATTCTTCCACTACAATAGAAGCATGCTGATTAAGAACAGGCTGTTCACTCCCGGCCCCACGCCATTGCTGCCCAGCGCGCAATTCGCCATGGCGGCTGCTGATATTCATCATCGCACCGCGGAATTCCGCGCCCTTTACTCCAAAGTCCTGGCCGATCTGCAGACCTTCATCGGCACTAAGAACGACGTGATCCTCATGGCGTCTTCCGGCAGCGGCGCTATGGAAGCTGCGGTGGCTAACCTGACCTCGCCCGGGGACAAAGTTCTGATTCTGTCGGCGGGGAAGTTTGGCGAGCGCTGGATCGCCCTGGCCAAGGCCTACGGCCTCTCGGCGACAGTGGTGAAGGCGGAATACGGGCAGACTTTTGCGATCGAGCAAGTGAAGCCGCATCTTACGGCTGACGTTCGCGTGGTGTTCATGCAGGCATCTGAGAGTTCCACCGGCGCGCGCCACGACGTCGCCGCGGTGGCGCATGCGATCAGCGCCGCCGGCCACGACACCCTGCTGGCGGTGGATGCCATCACCGGCCTGGGAACCATGGCGTTCGACGTGGATGGCGACAGAATCGATATCATCATCGGGGGCTCGCAAAAGGCGCTGATGGTGCCTCCCGGCCTGGCTTATCTTTCGGTAAGCGAAAGCGCCTGGAAGCGCATGGAAACAACCAAATCCACCCGTTTTTATTTTGACCTGCGCACCGAACGCAAAGCGGCGGCCAAGGGTGAATCCGCCTGGACGCCCGCCACCGCCATGGTCGCCGCTCTCAACGCGGCCCTCGATTACCTGCGCCAGGCTGGCGATGGAGACCTCGCCGCGGGCCGCGACCGCCTGATCGCCAACGCCCAGTTGTGTGCCGCCATGACCCGCGCCGCCGCCGTGGCCTGCGGCTTGAAATTGTTTGCCGCCGCATCGCCCACCGCCGCGCTCACCGCCATTATGCCGCCCGACGGCGTCGATGCCGGCGTGCTGGTCAAAGCGTTCAAGAAACGGTTCGGCGCCGTGGTTGCCAACGGCCAGGGCGAGATGACCGGCCACCTTTTCCGCATCGCCCACCTCGGGTATTTCGATTACATGGATACCATCTCCATCATCGGCGCCATGGAACAGGTGCTGGCGTCGGTTCTTCCTGCGGGATCGATCCAGCTAGGCACAGCCCTCTCCGCCGCGCAGGCCGTGTTTGCCGCCGCTCAGTCTGGGACCCAATCTGGGACACAATCTGGAACACAACCTGGAACCCAGTCTGCATCGACCTCGTCTCATCCGGAGCTGGCACAGAGCGGTCTCGCCGGAGCCGAGCTGGTGAGCGCCACGGCCGGTAAATCCTGACCGGACTTATTCCGCGACGCCGACCGAAACACCGACTCGCAATCCAATCGTTGAAGGGAACCATGAAAATTGTCGTAGCTGAAAAAATGTCCGCGGCGGCCTTGCAGATTTTTCGGGACGAGCCGCAGTGGCAGGTGGTGACACCCGAGCAGATTCACGGGGACCTGGCGGCGCAACTGGGCGATGCCGATGCCTTGATGGTGCGCTCGGCGGTCGATGTGAACAGCGATTTACTCCAGCACGCGCGCAAGCTGCGCGTCATCGGCCGGGCGGGCGTGGGCGTGGACAACATCGATCTCGACGCCGCCACCAAGGCCGGCATCGCCGTCATGAACACCCCCGGCGCCAACGCGGTGGCGGTCGCCGAGCACACCATCGCTCTGATGCTGGCGCTGGCCCGTCACTTGACCCGCGCCGACGTGAC
>JBBSHD010000365.1:0-2414 GCA_038253455.1 Terriglobales bacterium
TGCGCACCAAACGCGATTCGTCACTGCGGGTGGGCTTGCGGCTGGTGCGTGAAGGTCGCGCCGCCGGTTTTGTCACCGCCGGCAACACCGGCGCCGCCATGGCTACGGCAAAGATGGTGTTGGGTGGGCTGCCGGGAGTTGACCGTCCGGCGCTGGCCGCGGTTTTCCCCACCGCACGAGGCACGGCCGCGATCCTGGTGGATGTGGGAGCGAACGTTGATTGCAAGCCCCACAATCTCGAACAGTTCGCGGTGATGGGGGAGATTTATTTTCGCAGTATTTTTTCCAGCCGCCGTCCCCGCGTAGGATTGCTTTCCATTGGGCAGGAAGAATCCAAAGGCAACGAGCTCACTCGGGAAGCCTACAAACTGCTCAAGCAGCTTTCCATTAACTTCATCGGCAATGTCGAAGGTCGGGATCTGTACAACGGCCAGGTGGACGTTATCGTGTGTGACGGTTTCGTGGGCAATGTAGCGCTGAAAATTTCAGAAGGTGTGGTCGAACTGGTGCGTGCAGCACTAAAAGAATCCTTGCGGGCGACGATTACCCGTCAGGTGGGATTTCTGCTTTCCCGCAAGGCCTTCATCGAATTCAAGAAGCGGCTGGACTACTCCGAGTATGGCGGCGCGCCGCTGTTGGGGTTGAAAGGAGTATGCATCGTCAGCCACGGCTCTTCTAACGCGAATGCAATCAAGAACGCAGTGCGGGTAGCGGCCGAGTTTTCCGAACGGCGCATCAACGCGAGCATCGAACAGGAATTGGCTCGCAGCCGGAGCGTCCCGGCGGAACTCACGACTTAAACCTTCATACATGCCAGCCGATCCCCACCTGCCGTATCACCCTCATGGGCACGTTCCCGCTCCGGGCGATCCAATCGCACCGGCGTTTTTATTTCCCGGACAAGGTTCCCAGCAGGTCGGTATGGGAAAAGAGCTGGCGGCAATGTATCCCGTGGCGCAGCGAACCTTTGAGGAAGCTGATGAGGCGCTGGGCTACAAGTTGTCGGCACTATGCTGGGAAGGTCCCGAAGACCGGCTGAAGTTGACGGAAATAACCCAGCCCGCAATTCTCACTGTTTCGATAGCAGTTTTTCGAGTGCTCCGGGATGTTGGGATTCTCCCCGGTTTTGCCGCCGGCCACAGCCTGGGTGAATATTCAGCCCACGTGGCCGCAGGGACCTTTACATTCCGCGACGCCGTCCGGGCCGTTCGCAATCGGGGCAAATACATGCAGGAAGCGGTGCCCGTGGGCGAGGGCGCCATGGCTGCTGTACTTGGCATGGACCTCGAAAGTGTGACCCAGGTTTGCAGCGACGCATCCCAGGGGCAGGTCTGCGAACCAGCCAACATTAACTCTCCCGACCAGACCGTAATTTCAGGTCATAAGCAGGCGGTGGAACGCGCCGCAGAGTTGGCCAAACAACGCGGCGCCAAGCGGGCCATCCTTTTGCCGGTGAGCGCCCCTTTCCATTGTTCGCTGATGCGCCCGGCACAAGAGAGGCTAGCCAACGATCTTCGCTCGATGCCGTTCAATCCCCTGGAAATCCCGGTGGTCTCCAACGTTGACGCCAATTTTTTGGACAGCCCGGAAACCAGTCGGGATGCGTTGGTGCGCCAAGTAACCGGCGCCGTGCTATGGGAAAAGTCCATGCGAGCGCTCATCGCCCGCGGAGTTAACAGCTTCTTTGAAGTCGGCCCGGGAAAGGTTCTCTGCGGCCTCATGCGGCAGATTGATAGATCGAAAATCTGCATGAACGTCGAAGACGAAGCGACATTGCAGAAGGCAATCAATCATTTCGGAAAGGCCAAGACAGGCACAGACTAATTTCTTCGGATCTCAATCCCGACCTGAACTGGACATCAGCCCGTATGACATCCCAAAACTTTTAGACGAGCGCGGCGATCCCGCGCCCGCCATAAAAGCAGGGTTACTGTTCTGCAAAGCACGCACCCGAGGTGACGATGCCGGCAATCGGCCGCAGCTCCCGGGTAAAGTTCGCGCGGATAAGCCGCAAAGTCTGCGGATCATCGGCACCACAATGGCCCGCGGTCACTGAGCTGCATAGAGGATGTACACGGTGATCGTCCGATGAGGCGATGTTCGCGCGATGCGACGGATCCAGTGAAACCTGGAAGTAGTCGCCGAGGTCCCGATTCGCTGACCCGCCAAGGCCACCGGTGGAGACGGTACCCCGATGAATGACGTGGTCGCTGGCAATCCGCTGCACAAACACGGCGGGATCGAGTGGTCCAGTTTCATCTTCATTTCCGTTTACCTACTCGGCCGCATATACGCGCCACTTGGCCCAGTTCGACATGCAGGTCGTGCTGCTGGATGTGCACGGGGCCATCACGCTCGCATTATTGGAATCGCCTGCACGATTGGCGCCCAGCCACACCACTACCACGTGGCCA
>JBBSHD010000366.1:0-2411 GCA_038253455.1 Terriglobales bacterium
GCCGAAAAGGCCGCGCTCGATTCCCAGGTGGGCGAACAACAAGTGCAGTTGCGCTATTACCGGGTCAGCGCCCCTACTGCCGGAGTCGTGGGGGACATCCCCATCAAGGTGGGTGATCGCGTAACCCCCGCCACCATGCTGACCACGCTGGACAAGCCCGGCAATCTCGAGGCTTACATCGAAGTGCCGGTGGAGCGCGCCCCCGGCTTGCGCGTTGGCCTGCCGGTGGAGCTTCTCGACCGCGAGGGCAAGGTATTGGCCAGCAGCCGCATTAATTTTGTCGATCCCGAGGTCAATGATGCCAGCCAGTCGGTGCTGGTGAAGGCTGCGATCGAGGGTCCCGGCCTGCGCACCTCACAACTCACCCGCGCCCGCATCATTTGGGGCACACGGGAAGCGTTGCAGATTCCCGTCCTGGCAGTCACCCGGATCAATGGAGAATTTTTCGCCTTCGTTGCCGAAAACGACGGCGGAAAAGTTATCGCCCGTCAGCGCCTGGTCAAAGTCGGCGAAATGAATGGCAACAACTACACGGTCAACGAAGGATTGAAGTCCGGCGACCGCGTCATCATCACGGGACTGCAGTTTCTCGCCGATGGCATGCCCATCGCTCCAAAATCCTGAAATAAAGAGACCTGAATTTGTTTGTTGATTTCTTCATCAACCGGCCGATTTTCGCAACCGTGTGTGCGCTGCTGATCATACTGGCGGGGGCGATTTCCATTCCCACGCTGCCCATCGCCCAATTCCCCGATCTCGCGCCTCCCCAGGTCACCGTAACCAGCGGATATAACGGCGCCAGCGCCGAGGTGGTGGAATCGGCGGTCACCATTCCCCTGGAGCAGGAGATCAACGGGGTGGAGGGCATGAAATATCTCTCCTCCAGCAGCGGGAACGACGGTACCAGCTCGATCACTGCCACCTTCGATATTTCGCGCAACGTCGACCAGGCCGCCATTGATGTGCAGAACCGGGTTTCAGCCGCTCAGGGACGCCTTCCCAACGAGGTAAAGACCACCGGCATCATCGTGAACAAAGCAGCCAGTGGCATCGTGTTCGGGGCCGGACTTTATTCAGAGAACCAGGCCTATAGCAGCCTCTTTATCAGCAACTATATCGACCGCTACCTCAAGGACGCGCTGAAGCGCGTGAAGGGTGTGGGCAACGTGGTGATCTTTGGCGAGCGCAAGTACGCCATGCGCGTGTGGCTCGACCCCGAAAAGATGGCCAGCCATCAACTGACGGCCGCCGACGTGGGGGCGGCATTGCGTGAGCAGAACGTGCAGGTTGCAGCCGGCCAGATTGGGCAGCCTCCGGCCCCCAATGGCCAGACCTTCCAGATCAGCGTCCGCGCCATCGGGCGCCTGACCGACGCGAAAGAGTTTGAACGAATCGTGCTGAAGACCGGAACCAGCGGATCGATCGTCCAGCTCAAAGACGTTGGCAGGGCAGAGCTTGGGGCTCAAAGTTATAAAAGCACTTTAAGGTTTAATGGTCACGATGCCGTGGGTTTGGGAATCTTCCAGTTGCCCGGGTCGAACGCCATTGAGGTGAACCGATTGGCCCGGGAAGAGCTCATCCGCCTCTCCAAGACCTTCCCGCCGGGCTTGAAGTATGACATCGCATTCGACATCACTACAGTGGTGAATGATTCCATCAATGACGTCGTCACCACATTGGGCATCGCCATTTTGCTGGTGGTGGCCGGTGATGTTTCTCTTCCTGCAAAGCTGGCGCAGCACCCTGATTCCTGCGCTGGCAATTCCCGTATCGCTGGTGGGAACGTTCGCGTTCGTCAAGCTGCTCGGCTTTTCCATCAATACCCTGACGTTGTTTGGCATCACCCTGGCCACGGGTCTGGTGGTGGATGACGCCATCGTGGTCATCGAAAACATCGAGCGCCACCTGGAAGAGCAGAAGAGTGAGCCGCATGTGGCGGCCTCGGCGGCCATGAAAGAAGTGGCGGGAGCGGTGATTGCGACCTCCCTGGTGCTGGTTGCGGTCTTTCTGCCGGTCTCTTTATTCCCCGGAACCACGGGAATCATGTACCGCCAGTTTGCGTTGACCATTGCCTTCTCCGTCAGCATTTCCGCTTTTAACGCCCTCACGCTGACGCCCGCGCTTTCCGCATTGCTCTTGCGGCAGCAGGAAAAACGCCAAGGCCGTTTTTTCGGAGCGGTGAACCGCGTCATCGACGGCGGAACCCGCGGATTTGTCGCCGCTCTTTCCCGCGCCGCCAACTTCAAGTTTGTCGCAGTGCTGCTATTTGCCGGAGCGCTGGCAGTGACCTTCTTCCTCTATGGACGGGTGCCCAAGGGGTTCGTCCCCAACGAGGATGTCGGATATTTCATTACCCTGGTGCAGGCCCCGGCCGGCGCCTCTCTCGATTACACCCGCAACATCACCATCCA
>JBBSHD010000367.1:0-2313 GCA_038253455.1 Terriglobales bacterium
CCTTGATGGCAATTTCAGCGGTTTCGAAATCGCGAATCTCTCCCACCAGGATGATGTTGGGGTCCTGCCGCAGAAAGGACCGGAGGGCGGCCGCAAAATTCAGGCCGATGGATTCCTTCATCTGCACCTGGTTGACGCCCGCCAGTTGAAATTCCACCGGGTCCTCGGCGGTCATGATGTTGGTGTCCGGGGTGTTGAGCCGTGAGATCGATGAATACAGCGTGTTGGTCTTTCCCGACCCGGTGGGTCCGGTCACCAGCACCATTCCATAAGGCTTTAAAATGGCGCGCTCGAACTTGGTCAGGGATTCCTGCTCGAAGCCCAGCTTGGTCATATCCAGCCGCAGGTTTTCCTTGTCCAGCAGCCGCATCACGATCTTTTCGCCGAACAACGTCGGCAGGCAGCTCACGCGATAATCGAGCTGCTTCTTGCGGTTTCCAATCTGCATTTTCAGCATGATGCGGCCGTCCTGCGGCAGACGCTTTTCGCTGATGTCGAGCTTGGCCATGATCTTGATGCGCGACGTGATCGCGTCTTTCAGCTTCAGCGGCGGCGCCATGATCTCGTGCAAAATGCCGTCCACCCGGAAGCGCACGCGATATTCCTTCTCATAAGGCTCAATGTGAATGTCACTGGCCCCGCGCTTCACCGCGTCGCTCAGGATCAGGTTCACCAGCTTCACGATGGGAGCTTCTTCCGCGGAGCTTTCCAGCTCGGAAAGCGTGGCTTCGGCTTCTTCCGCCTCCAGCTCAACCGCGCTCTCCTCGCCCATCGACGCGATGATCGTCTCCAGGCTGGAGGTCTCTTCCATGGGCACTGCGCTGTAGGCTTTTTCGATGCCCGCAACGATGGAGCTTTCCGACGCCACCACCGGCTCGATGTTGAAGCCGGTCATGAACTTTACGTCGTCCATGGCGAAGACGTTGGTGGGATCGACCATGGCAATGGTGAGCGAGGCCCCCACCCGGCTTAAAGGCAGAATCTGATAGCGTTTGGCTGTGTCTTCGGGAATGAGCTTGACCACCGCGGGGTCAATCTCGAAAAATTCCAGGTTGATGGCGGGGACGCCGTACTGGCGCGACAGAAAGTTGGTTACATCATCGTCGGATAGAAATCCCAGTTTCACCAGCACCGAGCCCAGGCGAAGATTGGGCGAGGCCTTTTGCGCCTTGACCGCCGCTTCGAGCTGCTCAGATGTAATGGCTTTGTCTTTTACTAGAAGATCGCCAAGCCGTTGAGACATTCCCGGGGGTACCTATCCAATCGATAAATTGACACAACCTTGCTCTGCGTTCAATGACGCCAGGCGTTTGCAAACAAAGGTGGTATTTAATGAATAGTTTAGCCGACTTTATGCGGGGTGACAAAAATTGTCAATCTTTGCGACCATTACGAAAGTTACTAACTTGATAAGTGCCTACTCCGCATGAAAACCCCTGCCCCAATCCCTGTGGATTTCCCCGCCGCCGAAGATGCCGGCGCGACCGTCGCGGTTTACGCCGATACTCTGCTGGAAGCCTATGGGCCCCAGAACTGGTGGCCGGCTAGAACCCGATTTGAAGTCATCGTGGGGGCCTTTCTCACCCAGAATACCTCGTGGACCAACGTGGAACACGCCATGAAAAATCTTCGTCGAGCCCGGGTCTTGAATCTGGCAGGCATTCGCAATATCTCTGTCGGCGACCTTGAGCTGCTGGTCCGTCCCTCGGGATACTTTCGCCAAAAAGCCCGCAATATCAAGGGCCTGGTTGAGTTTATCGACCAGCGTTATGCGGGATCATTGCAGCGGATGTTTGCCCGTCCCACGCTCGATTTGCGCGCTGAACTTTTAGATTTGAATGGTATCGGGCCCGAGACTGCGGATTCGATTCTGCTCTACGCCGGCAATCATCCCGCGTTTGTGGTGGACGTGTATACCCGCCGTATCCTCGCCCGCCACCACATCATGGCCTACGACGCACCCTATGAAAGGATGCGTGAGCTGGTGGAACAAGCCCTGGTGAGAAATCCGAATACCCTCGGAATCGGGAAGGCTGCGATCGCGCTCCCAAAACGGCCGCCTCATAAAAAAAACTATGCTCCTTCACCCGTAAGCCGGGCCCCGCGTTCAAGCGTGGTGCAGGCTCATAACGAGTTGCATGCCCTGATCGTGCGCGTAGGCAGCAGCCATTGCCGCAAGCAGGCGCAATGCGATGGCTGTCCGTTGCAGCCGTATCTTCCTGCCGGAGATATGCGCCAATAATTAAGGAGTCGAGAATTCTAGCGGTGGTAAACCGTGGGCTCGGGTCCGCGTTCCAGGGTCTGCCGGTCCCA
>JBBSHD010000368.1:0-2310 GCA_038253455.1 Terriglobales bacterium
CAGATAGCTCAAAAATCGGTCGTGGGCTGTACAAAACACCCCACTACCGAAAAATCGGTTTTCTTGCTCTCTCCTGTTAATATCTTTCTGCTGATTTTTGTTCTTTAAGAAGGATTGATCCCGCTTATGAACCGTTCACGAACCCTGCTCGCCGCCGCTGTTTTGCTCGTCTTTATCGTCTCCCTGACGGCAACTTTCCAATCGCCGGTCCGCGCCGCTGATGCTCCCGCAGCCGACCGTCCGTGGATGAATACCAGCCTTTCTCCTGACGATCGCGCCGCGATGGTGTTGCAGCAGATGACCCTCGACGAAAAGATCGGTCTGGTGCACGGTGAAGGCATGCCGGGGTGGGGAAAGCCGCGCGACAACGCTTACCTGGGCAATGGCGGCGCCGGTTTTGTGCTGGGAGTACCGCGGCTGGGCATTCCGATGATCCAGATGAGTGACGCGGCGTATGGAGTTCGCAGCAGCGGATCCAACGGGCGCTATTCCACCGCGCTGCCTTCGAACGTGGCCTCGGCGGCGAGTTGGGACCCGGCCGCGGTCTGCGCCTACGGCACGCTGATCGGGCGGGAACTGCGCGCGCAGGGTTACAACATGACCCTGGGCGGCGGCGCCAACCTGACGCGCGAGCCGCGCAACGGGCGCACCTTCGAGTACCTGGGCGAAGACCCGATCCTTACGGGAACGCTGGTGGGCAACCGCATCAAGTGCGAGCAGGCGCAGCATGTGATCGGTGACACCAAACATTTCGCGTTGAACGATCAGGAAAGCGGGCGCAACGTGGTCAACGTGATCATCAGCAAACGGGCGATGCAGGAAAGTGACCTGCTGGCGTTCAAGATCGGCATTGAGATCGGCGATCCCGGGGCGGTGATGTGCTCCTACAACGCGATCAACGGCGATTCCGCATGTGAGAACCGGTACCTGCTGACCGACGTCCTGAAGCGCGACTGGAAATTCAAAGGCTTCGTGGTTTCCGATTGGGGCGGCACGCACAGCACGATAAAAGCTTCCTCCGCCGGACTCGATAACGAAGAGCCGCTGGAAGATTTCTTTGGCGAGAAGCTCAAGCAGGCGGTAGTGGCCGGAAAAGTTCCGCAGGCCGAGCTTGACGACCACGTGCGGCGCATTCTGCGGTCGGAGTTTGCCAGCGGTATCGTGGACTTTCCCACCGCCCGGAGCGTGGTGGATGTGGAAGGCGGTTTCGAGACCGCGCGGATGCTCGCCGAACAAAGCACGGTGTTGCTTAGGAACGATGGCGGCTTGCTTCCTCTGGACCGCGGCAAAGTGAAATCCATCGCCATCATCGGCGCCCATGCCGATACCGGAATGATCTCCGGCGGCGGCTCGGCGCAGGTTGACCCCCCCGGACGACCGC
The DNA here is from genome assembly GCA_038253455.1 of Terriglobales bacterium. GTDB lineage: Bacteria > Acidobacteriota > Terriglobia > Terriglobales > Acidobacteriaceae > JBBQWT01. The sequence goes on from JBBSHD010000368.1 coordinate 1,382, forward strand.
CCACCGAATGGCAGGAGCATGTGTGGTTTCCCGATTCACCACTGAGGGCCATGGCGGCGAAAGCGCCGGGGGTGAATTTGCAATTCGATTCCGGTGCGGATCCAGCCGCGGCCGCCGAGCTGGCGCGCAAATCGGATGTGGCGGTCGTCTTTGCCTACCAGTGGACCAGCGAAGGCATGGATTTGCCGAATCTATCATTGCCCGATAACCAGGATGCGCTGATCGAGCGCGTGGTCGCCGCCAACCCGCGCACCATCGTGGTACTGGAGACGGGAACCGCCGTCACCATGCCATGGCTCGATAAATCGGGCGCGGTGCTGGAATCATGGTATTCAGGAAGCAAAGGCGCGGATGCGGTGGCAGGCATACTGTTTGGCGATGTCAATCCCAGCGCCAAGCTGCCCATGACGTTTCCGCGCAGCGAAGCCGACCTGCCGCATACGACTGTGATCGCGGCGCCGTCGGGAGAAAGCGGTCCCGGACCGGATTCAGATATCGAGCACCACAAGTCCACGTTCAGCATTCATTACGACGAAGGTTTGAAAGTGGGCTACAAATGGTATGACGCGGAAAAGAAGCCGGTGCTGTTCCCATTCGGTTTTGGAATGTCGTACACCACTTACAGCTACTCGGGATTGAAGGTCGATAAGGGAAACCAGATGACTGCCAGGTTCACGGTGACCAACACCGGGTCGCGGGCCGGGTCAGAAGTGGCGCAGGTGTATGCCGCGCTGCCGGCCAGTGCGGGCGAGCCGCCCAAGCGATTGGTGGGATGGAGCAAGGTGCAATTGAATCCCGGTGAAAGCAAAGAGGTGAGCGTGAGCATCGATCCGAGATACCTGGCAATCTATGATGAGAAAGCGGAGCGCTGGAGGCAGGAGCCGGGGACCTATACGATTATGGCGGGAAGCTCTTCGCGCACGCTGCCG
>JBBSHD010000369.1:0-2307 GCA_038253455.1 Terriglobales bacterium
CATCGGGCAACACTTCATTAGCCAGTCCCAACCGTTGCGCTTCGGAACCGGTGAACGATTTCCCCGTAAGAATCATCTCCGCCGCCCGCTTCCGCCCCACGATCGCCGCCAGGGCCGCGCATGCTACCGGCGGGTAACAGCCCAGCTTGATTTCAGGGAACTGCCACGTCGCATCCGCCGCCGTGTACACCAGGTCGCACATCATCGCCAGTTCCGCGCCTCCGCCCAGGCACCGCCCGCGCACCGCCGCAATGGTCAGCTTTGGGGTGCGTGCCAGGCGCTTGATTACCGCGTGGAACCCGCCCAGCATATCCTTGATCTTGTCGGGAGTATGGGCCGCGATGTCCACTCCCCCGGAAAAATCCTTCCCGCCGCAAAAAAGTATGCTGGTGATCTCTTTGCGCGGCTCAACCTCCTCCAGCGCCGCCAGCAGTTCCGCCATCATGGCCACGTCAATCACGTTCACCGGCGGATGGTTCAGCCGGATACGCGCACCCGCGCCTTCGATGTTGATGGATAGCCTCTGACTCATGATCAGCTCGTCCAGAACCCCTCTTTGTCGTAATCGCGGATCGCAGCCAGCTCGGCGGCGTCGGGCTCCACAGTCTCTTCCACCGGCTCTTTAACTCGCAGCTTCCATCCCGTGTTTTCCAGAATCTCGGGGACCGTCACCCCGGGATGCCGCGACGCCAGGTAAGCCTCTCCATCGCCGCCGAACCGCAGCACCGCTTTGGTGGTGATCACCGCCGAAGGCCCGCCGCGCGGCAAGCCCATGTTCTGCCGCCAATTTCCACTGCCGTCGCCGAAGCCGGGACTGGTGATATATGCGACACGCTCCGGTAACCGGTGGCGGCTGTGTTCGATCATGGCTACGAACCGGTGGGCCAGCGATGCGATGTCGCACGCGCCACCCGACCCCGGCAGCCGGACGATTCCCTTTCCCTTGCCGGACGCGTTTCCCGCCGCCCGCACCTGCGTCGAATTCAAGTTTCCGAAGCGGTCCACCTCGGCCGCTCCCAGGAAGCCCAGGTGAACGCGCCCCGTCTGCAGCAATCCCATCACCGGCATCATTTCCAGGCATTGGGTGGCGCGGGTCAAGTTGGGTGGGTCCGCCATGGTGTAAATCAACTGCGGCGCGGGCGAGGAGCGCACCACGCCATTTTCAAACAGCCCGATGGCATGCGGAGCGTGGGTTTTTTTGGCCACCGCAAATGCGATCAGCGGCAGGCGCATGCCCACAAACACAACCTCGTGATCGCGAATCTCGCGCGCCGCCGCCGCCACCATCAATTCGCCCGTGGTGAATTCCGTGGACACTAAGCCCTCTCCTCTTACGGGTGACGCCTGGCCGAGCGCGCGCTAGATCGCCGACTTGCGCGTCTCGCCGATGCTGTCGAGAGGATCGCGCGCGCCTTCCTTGGGAGAAATCCAGCGCGGCTCGTTGGCAATGATGTCCAGCAGCAGTTTCTTGTCCTCGGGCTGCGGAGTCATCGCCAGCAGGTGCGCGTCGTAGGCGCGGTCATCAATCATTTCGCCGGTGCGCGCGTGGAATTTCTGCCCGGAGTAGCGGCCGATGGCGCGATTGAACTTGATGTCCGGCGCGTAAAGCTTGTCGGCGCCAACCGGAAGATAGTTGTTGAAGCGCGCGATGAGAGTGGCCACCTCATCCCGATAAAGCAGCCGGTTGTAGTCGTTGAGCTCGTCGAGATCGGCGGCTACGGCGTTCTTGGGCTCGTCGTATCGCCCCTTGATTCCCCACACGTACGCCCAGTGCGCCGAGGATGAATGGTCGGTGCCGAACAAATCGTAGGAAGTCGAAACCCATTTGTTCAAATACTTCTGAATCAGCGCCGGCGGCACCACCCCCGCCTGCACGATGCGCTGCAGCCCGTTGTTGCCCGTGCCCATGTGAAACGCTTCTTCGCGCAGCATGTATGACATCGAGCGTCCCAGCGGGGCGAAGGCCGAATACTTCAGCATCTGCAGCTGGAACTTTCCGTCGCGATCGACAAAATCGGTGTAGGTGAAGAAGTCCAGCCAGTTGTCCACATCTTCGTTGAACGAGCCCAGCAGGCGCTTGTTTTCAAATGCGCGGCGCTCCAGCATCTTCTGCGCCTCTACCTTGCCCGTCTGTCCGAAGTGGGTCACCAGCAGCGCGCACATCTGCCAGCCGTGGCGCATTTCTTCGATCATTACCCGGGTCAATGCGCGGCGATCATATTCACTGGGCGAGGATTCAAACAGGTTGCGCTGCTGCTCCACGCTGGCGAACTCCGTGTCGCCCTGGTACACGATCATGTTGAGCAG
>JBBSHD010000370.1:0-2303 GCA_038253455.1 Terriglobales bacterium
TATTTTCTGGAGGAGTGGTATCCCAAATACGGCAACCTGGTGCCCCGCGATGTAGCCACGCGCGCAATCCATAAGGTCGTCTTCGAGGAAAACCTCGGCATTGACGGGCAGCCTATGGTATATCTCGACTTGACCCATATCGACCGGGAAACCCTCAACCGCAAGCTGGAAGGAATCCTCGAGATCTACGAGAAGTTTGTCGGCGACGATCCGCGGGACGTACCCATGAAAATCTTCCCTGGAATGCATTACACGATGGGAGGAATGTGGGTCGATCAAAACCAGAGCACAAATATTCCCGGGCTCTATGCCGCCGGTGAGTGTGAATACCAATATCATGGGGCCAACCGGTTAGGCGCCAATTCCCTGGTGTCTTGTATTCATGGGGGCTTTATCGCCGGCCCGCGCGCCGTGGAGTATGCGCGCAATGCAACTTCCGTGAACGGAGACGCGACCGCCCATGATGGCGAGAAAAAACGGCAGCAGGAAATTAATGCGAGGCTGATGAGCTCCAGCGGCGCCGAAAACCCGTTTCAAATATGGCGCGAACTGGGGGACATCATGACCCGGGACTGCACCGTCATCCGCTATAACCCATCGCTACAAAAGGCCGATCGCCAGATTGCCACCCTGCTGGAACGTTTCCAGAACATTAATCTTGGGGACAAGTCGATGTGGGCCAATACGTCTTTCGCTTTTGCCCGCCAGCTCTACAACATGCTGCAGTTGGCGCGCGTGATCGTGCAAGGAGCGGAAAAAAGAGACGAATCCCGCGGGGCACACTATAAGCCTGATTTTCCCGAGAGAGATGATGCCAACTTTCTCAAGACCACGAAAGCGGTGTTCGATTCCGCCTCCAATGCTCCCCGATTTGAATATGAAGCCGTGGACACCAGCTTGATTCCTCCGCGTCCTCGAAAATACTAGGTGAACGATTAACGTTATGGCAGACAAAACGGTTGTAATCCAATTCAAGCGCCAGGCGGATCCCACATCGAAATCCTATTGGGAGGAGTTCGAGCTCCCATGGAAGCCGGGACGAAACGTAATTTCCGCCATGATGGAAATCGCCGCCAACCCGGTAAACCGTGCCGGCAAGGCCACCACCGCCATCACCTACGACGCGAATTGCCTCGAAGAGGTATGTGGGTCTTGCGCGATGCTGATCAACGGCAAAGCCAGGATGGCCTGTTCTGCGTTGCTCGACAAGTTGGATCAGCCGGTAAAAGTTGAGCCTTTCAGTAAATTTCCCGTGATCCGGGACCTCTCGGTCGATCGCGGCGTTCTCTTCGAAAACTTGAAACGGTTGCGCGCATGGGTGCCGGTGGATGGCACTTATGACCTCGGCCCCGGTCCGCGCATTCTGCCTGCCGCGCAAGAAGAGGCCTACCCACTTTCCCGCTGCATCTCATGTTGCTGCTGCATGGAAGCTTGCCCTCAATTCGACGAGCAGACTGGTTTCGTCGGCGCCGCGGCCATTGCCCAGGTCCAGCTTTTCAATTCACATCCCACCGGTAAGGCGCTGCGCCAGCTCCGGCTGGAAGCTCTCATGGGCGATGGCGGCATTCAGGAATGCGGGTTCGCGCAGAATTGCGTGGAAATCTGCCCCAAGGATATCCCGTTGACCCGCGCGATTTCCACCGTCGGCGGAGATGTGATGAAGCAAGCATTTAAAAATTTCTTTTCCCGCTAGTTTTCGGACAGCGGCGCCACTAGCCACATGGATTAACTTATGAAGAGCCCATCGTGCATACTTGTTTTATCCGCCCTCTGGTTCATCGCATTACAAACCTGCTGCGGCCAGGAAATGTCTCACCAAAAACCAATGACCACGACGACCGCTAAGAAGACCACTGGAACCCGGCCCCCATCGAGCTCGGCCCGCGACATTCACAATTCCGCACTGGTCATCGATACCCACGCCGATACCACCCAGCGCCTGCTGGACGAGAATCTTGATCTGGCCAAAGATACGCCGGTATCCGAAGGCCATTTGGACTTTGGCAAGGCGCAGCGCGGCAACCTGGGAGCTGAGTTCTTCTCCATCTGGGTTGAACCCAGGGGATATAAGGGCCAGTTCGCGAAACGGACGTTGCAGCTCATCGATTCGGTGCTGCAGCAGGCGCGCAAGAATCCGAGCCAGATGGTTATGGCTTATTCCGCCGATGACATTTTGAAAGCCCGTTCTGGCCGCTCGCCGAAATTTGCCGCCCTGATGGGCATCGAGGGCGGACATTCCATCGAGAACGACCTCGGCTTGCTGCGCGATTATTACCGGCTGGGCGTGCGCTACATGACTCTGA
>JBBSHD010000371.1:0-2288 GCA_038253455.1 Terriglobales bacterium
ATATCTATCCCTTGCGATGGTTTTACACCACCATGCACTCGATAAATTTTCCATGGGTTGACCTTTTTCTCGCTATTCCCTGCGATTGCATATAAATCAAAAAACCAAATCAAGCGTGGAATTATCCAGACCGTCGTGGGAAGAACCATCGTAGGGAAAGATTTGTGGCCGAGTAGGGGTTCTTCCTCACCCCGATAAAGCCGGGGGTCGTCAGAATGACAATCAAGAGGGTGGAGTTCTGCTAGGGCAGATATTTGTCTGGCGGAAGAGCAGCTTAAAACAAAACCCCGTGGGGAAATATTTCTTGAACTTCTTGAGATTGTCGTGATCCAGGTCAAACGCAGACGCGAGAATCAGTGTCCCCACCGGAAGTTCTCGGTTTCTCCAGTCCGCCGAGATTCTCTTTCGTCACTTCACTACCCGCACCGAAACTTTTGTTCCTTCGGGAATTTTTCCATCAATCAACTCCACAACTCCGTCGCGCACCACCCCGATAAGTTCTTTGGCTACAGGTGGGGCCGCTGAAACCGGCTTTTCGGCTGTAGCGCGGCCGCGGCCGGAATCCATCGCCACGTTGGCCAGCCGGTCGGCTTCGTGATTCTTGGCGCGCAACACATGTTCGACCCTGAACCACTCGAGCTTGGCCGCCAAAGCCAGGGCGCGGGCGTGAAAATCGCGCAGGTCGAGGTTCTTGACCTTGAATACACCGCGCATCTGGTTCACCAGCAGCAGCGAGTCGCTCACCACGCGGAGAGATTTGTAACCGCCGGCGATGGCGTACTCCAGCGCGGCAATCAATCCTGAGTATTCGGCGAAATTATTGGTGCGATGCCCGAGATACGCGCTAAGACCAGCCAGTTCTTTCCCCGCCGCATCGTGGATGACCACGCCATATCCCGCCGGGCCTGGATTTCCCCGGGCCCCGCCATCGATGTGCGCGACGATATGGCCAGGCGGCGGACCCGCCTTCGCCGGTTCCGGTTCAAACAGTGATTTGGAATAGGGCTTCACGCGAAAGGGCATGGTGGCGAGTGTAACAGCAGCGCTTCAACGGTTCACCTGGCCGCGTCCAGAGGCGGGCGCTTCAAATGCCACGTCGTGGCTTCCTGGTAGGCTCGCGCTGTCGCCAGCACCTGCGCCTCGGCGAACAGGTTTCCGAAAAAAGTAATGCTAGTGGGGGTGCCATCTTCGCGGAAGCCGTTGGGAAGAATTACTGCGGGGTGTCCGGTCAGGTTGGTGATCAGCAGCTGCGAGCTGAAGGTCGGGGCCACGATCACGTCTACGGTCTTAAATATCGCGGCCATGGCCTCCATGCCCAGGGTGCGCGCCCGGTTGGCGTTGATGTATTCGACTGCCGGAATGAAGCGCGCTTGGCGAAACGCGTTGGGCCAGTCATTGGGGCCTTGCGCGGTCAAGAGCTTGTCGCGGCCGCTGCGCGTCAGCTCGTCGAATGCTGCCGCCGCTTCCGCCACCAGCAAAGGACGCATGGCGCCGAACGGCAGGTCGGGCATCTTCACTTCCACCAGCTTCACTCCCTGGGTCTGCAGGACATCGAGCACCGCCTGGTCGAGTTTCATGCTGGCCAGGCGCCGCGCCTTGTCCTCCGGCTTGTCATCGGGCTTGGGCATGCGATCGAAATCGGCTTTCAGGTAGCCGATGCGAAGGTCGCGGGGCAGAAGGCGAGCGTCCCAGTTGAATGGGATGTCGTGCACCACCGGGTCTTGCTCATCGGGGCCGTAGATCGCGTTGAGCACCAGGGCGCAGTCTTCGACGCTGCGGCAGATGGGGCCCAGCTTGTCCATGCTCCACGAAAGCGCCATGGCCCCGGTTCGGGGGACACGGCCGAACGTGGGACGCAGGCCGGTATTGCCGCAGCGCGTCGAGGGAGATGCAATCGACCCCAGGGTCTCGGAACCGATGGCGAAGCCCACACAGCCGGCCGCGGTGGCCGATGACGGGCCTGCCGAGGAGCCGCTCGAACCCTGATCGGTCTTCCACGGATTGCGGGTCATGCCGCCAAACCAGACATCTCCCTGGGCCAGCGCGCCCAGTGTGAGTTTGGCCAGCAGGACGGCGCCAGCCGAATCGAGCCGCTTGACCACCGTGGCATCTTCGTCGATGGTCTGCGCTTCAAACCCGCCCGCGCCCCACGTGGTGCGGTATCCCTTTACCGCCAGCAGATCCTTTGCGCCCCAGGGGATACCGTGCAGCGGGCCGTGATATTTTCCCCGTGCCAGATCGCGATCGGCTTCGCGGGCCTGGTCGACGGGGCGCTCGACGCGCCCGGC
>JBBSHD010000372.1:0-2253 GCA_038253455.1 Terriglobales bacterium
GGGTCAACCGGCGCGCGGTTCCGGGGCAAGAATGTGACCCTCACCACGTCCAATCCTTTTTCCTTCACCGGAAAACTGGTCGAAAAAGTCAGCGTCGAACGCTACGTGATCCATGACGGCACCGTGACTTCGTGCGAATTGCCCACTCCCAAATGGGTGTTCAGCGCCACCACCATCATCGTGGATGTGGGCGACAAGGCGAAGATTTATAACAGCACCTTTCGCCTCAAAGGCGTGCCCATTCTTTATTTCCCCTACGCCTCCCACCCGGTGGAAAAACTCGGGCGGCAGTCGGGCCTGCTAACTCCCAGTTTCGGAGTCTCATCGCGCAAAGGCTTCATCGCCACCGAATCGCTCTACCTGCGCCTGGGGCGGAGCGCGGACACCACCCTGGGCGGCGAGTACTGGTCGCATCGCGGATGGGCGCAGCACGGCGAGTTCCGCGCGCGCCCCAGTGAGACATCGTTCGTGAACATGAGCTATTTCGGCGTGCTCGATCGCGGAACCAAGGGCGTGGACCAGGGCGGCGAAGACATCCAGCTCGACGCCGAAGCGCTGTTGCGCCACGACATCCGCGCGGTCGCCGACTTGAATTACCTGAGCTCATTTGTATTTCGCCTGGCATTTACCGAAACCTTTGCGCAGGCGGTGGATTCGGAAGTGAAGTCGTCGGCATTCCTGAGCAAAAACTATCAGGGATTTTCATTCAACACGCGTATGGCGCGCTACCAGAATTTTCAAAGCGTCAGCCGCGGCGACCTTGTGACCATTTTGCATGTGCCCAGCTTCGAGGTCTCGAGCGTGGAGCGCCAGCTCGGCCGCTCGCCGCTTTACTGGTCATTCGATGCGGCGGCGGAAGGCGTTTCCCGCCGGGAGCCGGGCTTTGTCACCGACAAGCTGGTGGGACGGGTTGACGTGAACCCGAGGCTGTCGTTGCCGCTGTTTTTCAACGGCTGGTCATTCCGGCCAGAGCTTGGTTTCCGCGAAACCTATTACACCCAGGGACGCACGCCGGTGGGCGGCATCGGCTCTCCCAGCAAGGCCGACATCAACCGGCGTTCGGTAGAAACGTCTTTGGAGATGAGGCCGCCGGTGTTGCAGCGGGTTTTTGACCGCACCATCTTCGGTCGCACGGTCAAGCACACCGTGCAACCGCGTTTCGTTTATCGCTATGCCAACGGCGTCGATAATTTCGACAGCATCATCCGCTTTGACGCGCGCGACATTCTCAGCAACACCAACGAAATCGAGTATGGCCTGGTGAACCGCCTGTTTCTCAAGCGCAATGGCTGCGCGCAGCCGGGCGAGGTTCATCCCAACTTCGCGCCGGTTACTTCTGCGTTGCGCGGAGTGCGTAACCAGGAAAAGGACCTTCCCGCGCTGGAGCCGCGCAAGCGCTCAGGACAGCCGGCGGAAGCTGGGGAAGAAGTGGTGGAATGTGGCGCGCTTCCCGATGACTTCATCACCTGGGAGCTGGCGCAGAAATACTTCTTCGATCCCAACTTCGGGGGCGCGGTAGTGAACGGCCGCCGCAACGTGCTCACCACCACCGCCGATTTCACCGGCATCGCCTTCATCACCGAGCCCCGGCGATTTTCACCCATCATCTCGCGCCTGCGGGTGCGTACCAGCGCCAACACCGATCTGCAATGGCACCTTGATTACGACGCCCAGAAGGGCCGCATCAACTCCAGCACCGCTTTCGTCAACCTGCGCCTGGGCGATTTCTTTGTGGGCGGCAGCCACGCCATGCTGCATGCGCCGGGAGAGATTTTCGTCTCCAGCCCCATTCCGGGGCCGACTAAATTCAACCAGTTCCGCATCCTCGCCGGCTATGGCAGCCCAAATAAGATGGGCGCCAGCGTGGCCGGCAACGTGGGCTTCGACGCCAATTTCGGCTTCCTGCAATACTCCGCGTTGCAGACCTCATACAACTGGGATTGCTGCGGGGTCAGCGTGGAATACCGCCGGTTCGCACTGGGCTCGGTGCGCAATGAAAACCAGTTTCGCTTTGCGTTCACCCTGGCCAACGTGGGTACATTCGGCAATCTGAAGCGGCAGGAACGGCTGTTCTAAGGCAAGTCCTCAGTAGTTATATTCGAGAACGCAGTCACCCTCGATCAGCCCAACTGTGCAAGAAATATATCCGTACGATGTTTCATAGAACTGCACAATATTCTCTGGAATAACTCCTCGCTATCGATTGTCATTCTGACGACCCCCGGCTTCACCGGGGTGAGGAAGAACCCCTAC
>JBBSHD010000373.1:0-2180 GCA_038253455.1 Terriglobales bacterium
GAATCCCGCCAGAGCTGGTGGAACCGGATTCCCAAGAACAACCACGAAAACCTGCAAGCCGACCTGCGCGAAAAAAAACTGGCCTGACCCCGGCTGCTTCGCTGCTGAATGAGAAAGGCCCATCGCTGCGATGGGCCTTTGAGTTTTAGAGGTAAGTCGGCTACCTCAGGTTCATCATCAATAATTTGATCTCCGACATTTCCTCCATGGCGTCGCGCACGCCTTCCCGTCCCATGCCCGAATCTTTGACCCCGCCAGAAGGCATCTCGTCGGTGCGGAACGTCGGGACTTCGCCCACCATGACCCCGCCCACTTCCAGGTTTTCATAGGCGTCGAAGATCAACCCGGCGTCGCGGGTGAAAATCCCCGCCTGCAACCCGTAGCGGGAATCGTTGATGCGCGCCAGCGCCGATGAGAAGTCTTCGTATGACTCGACCGTCACCACCGGGGCAAATACTTCCTCGCAGTTGACCCGCATCCCCGGCTGGGTGCCGGTCAGGACGGCGGGCTGCATCACCGAGCCGGTGCGGCCGCCGCCGCACAGCAGGCGGGCGCCGCCCTGGACGGCTTCGGCCACCCAGGCCACCGCGCGCTCGGCGTCGCGCAGCCGGATCATCGGCCCGACGTCGGTCGCTTCGTCAAGCGGATCGCCGCACTTTAGCTTTTGCACCGCGGGCACGAGCGCCGCCAGAAATTTATCCATGACCGCGGCCTGCACCAGGATGCGCTGCACCGAAATGCAGCTTTGTCCGGCATAGCTGAAGCCGCCGGCTACGCAGCGCTCGGCGGCATGGTCAATATCGGCGTCGGAGTGGACGATCACCCCGGCGTTGCCGCCCAGTTCCAGCGCAACTTTCTGCTTGCGGGCCCGCGACTTGAGGTCCCAGCCCACTGCCGTGCTGCCGGTAAAGCTGAGCAGCTTCAGGCGGTCATCGCCGACCAGTAATGCGGCATTGTCGTTCGACAGCGGCAGCACGCTGAGCGCGCCCGCCGGCCATCCCGCGCCGGCGATGATTTCCGCCAGCAACAGAGCGGTCAGAGGAGTCTGCGGCGCCGGTTTCAATACCACCGGACAACCGCACGCCATGGCCGGCGCCACCTTGTGCGCCACCAGGTTCAGGGGAAAATTAAAAGGAGTGATCGCCGCAATGGGACCGATGGGGAAGCGCCGCGCCAGGCCCCAGCGGCCCGCGGTGGCTGCTTGCCGATCGAGCGGCAGGTATTCGCCGAAGACGCGTCCCGCCTCTTCCGCGGCCAGATGAAAAGTAAAAACCGCGCGATCAACTTCCGCGCGCCCCGCCTTCAGCGGCTTGCCGGCTTCGAGGACCATGAGCAATACAAACTCGTCACGTCGCCGGTCGATCTCGTCCGCAACCTTGTGCAGGATGCGCGAACGCTCGCCAGCCGGCAGCTTGCGGGTGACGGCGAAAGCCCGCGCAGCCGCGGCAATGGCGGTCTCCACCTGCGCTGCCGAAGCCAGGAAGGTGGAACCCACCACCTCGTCATCGTAAGGCGAGTGAATTTCGACCGCTGCGCCTTCGGCAACAAAATTGCCAGCGAGAAAGAAGCCACGCCGGAGAAATTTATTTTCCGCGGAGTTTTTCATGTCTTGATTTGTTTTTAAATCTCAAGCAATCGTATGAAAAAATGTTTCGCCTGAGGCAATCCCCAACCAGTTGTCATTCCGGGCGCAGCCGGGTAACCCTTTGTTTCCTCGACCGGCCCGCCACGCGTACTCAGAACGCCAGCACCACCTCACGCGACACGTACGTTCCTTCGGCCCCATCGGGGAAAATAAGAAGGATCATGCCGCCCTCCAGCGTCCCCCCGTCAATCGAAGCAATGGCGGAGCCGAAGGTCTGCACGTCGTAGGTCTTCCCCGCCGCCCCCGACACGCGCAGGGTGAGCCGGTCGTGTGCCGCATTCCAGGTCTCAGAAACAATCTTCAAGTTCTGGCTGGTGCTGCCCAACGGCGGCAAGTTGGCGCCCACGCGGAGCGCGAAATTGTTGCGCAAACGAATTTTTACCGTTGATTTCCCGGCGGGAGAGAACTTCACGCCCACATGCTGATCGGCGCCGTGCATGGTGACGATAAATTTTGCCGGCCGTCCATCAACTTCCACTCCGACAACCACGGCGCGAGGGCTGATCGCGGGTGCGAATTCCATCTCGCAGGCGGA
>JBBSHD010000374.1:0-2106 GCA_038253455.1 Terriglobales bacterium
CAACGGCATGATCGTCGCCGCCAGCGCCGGCGAAAAGGGCCTGCCGGTGCTCGCCGGCTTTCTAGAAGATGTGCCCATCGGGGCCCGCCTTAAATAGTGATTCAAGTTCCCGAGGGCGCTGACCTTGTACATTGATTCCCACTGCCACCTTGACGGACCGCAGTTCGACCACGACCGCGGCGATGCAATCGCGCGAGCTCGCGCCGCCGGAGTGGAAACCATCGTCACCATCGGCTCGGGCACCGGACCCGGCTCGCTCGATTGCGCGGTGCGCATCGCCGCACAACATCCTGATATTTACGCGACTGTGGGCATACATCCCCATGAAGCTGGCCGCGCCCGGGAATCGGATTATGCAGAGCTGGCGGATCTGGCGCGCAATCCCAAAGTGATTGGCTGGGGCGAAATCGGCCTCGATTACCACTACGGGCATTCATCGCGCGAAGTGCAGCTTTATTTTTTCGCCGGGATGGGGCCCCGGCCCCCCGCCGGGTTATGCCCCAAAAACACCCACGGCCGCCCGACCCCCCCCCGCGGCGATGCCTGGCTGGATTGCCTGGCATTAATCCGCGAACATTGGACGGGAACGCCGAGCGACTTCAAGAGTGGTTCCGCGGACCGCGGCATTCTGCATTGCTTTACCGGCAACCAGGCGCAGGCTGACGCCGCGCTGGAGATTGGTTTTATGATCTCTTTTTCCGGCGTCATCACGTTTCCCAAGTCCACCGAACTGCGCGAGGTGGTAAAGAACGTAACGCTGGACCGGATGCTGATTGAAACCGACTCACCCTACCTCGCACCCACGCCGCATCGCGGCAAGCGCAACGAGCCCTCTTTCGTAGCCATGGTGGCGCAGAAAGTGGGAGAAGTGCATGGCGCCTCCGGTGAAGCAATCGGCCAGCAGACCACTGCCAACTTTCGCAGCTTCTTTGGCGCCCTGCTGCTGCGAAATCAGGAACTGGCGGAGGAAAATCCAGCTTAGCCGCGGCCGCGGTGCATCTCAACGCTGAAAGAGTTAAGCTAACAACAGCAGGGAAGCACCCGCAGACATCGAAACTTGAACACGGAAGAAGAACATGCCAGAAAATACGTTTGATATTGTCAGCAAGGTTGACCACCAGGAAGTCGCCAACGCAATTCAAAACGCGTTGAAGGAAGTGCACACGCGATTTGATCTCAAGGATTCCAAGTCGAACATCATCGCCGAAGAAAAAGACGTGATCGTGCTTACCTCGGTCGATGAATACAAGCTCAAAGCAGTGAACGACGTTTTTCAGTCGAAGCTGGTAAAACGGCAGATCCCTTTGAAGGCCCTATCCTACGGGACCATCGAATCCGCAGCGGGAGCGACCGTGCGCCAGAAAATTACCATGCAGCAGGGCATCCCCATCGAGAAAGCCAAAGAGATCAGCAAGTTCATCAAGGAATCAAAGAAAAAAGTGCAGGCTTCGATCCAGGGCGATCTGTTGCGGGTGAGCAGCAAGGACCGCGATTCGCTGCAAGAAGTTATGGCGCTGCTGCGGGCCCACGATTTCGGAATTGATGTGCAGTTTACAAATTTCCGGACCAACTAACGCAGCCGGCCACATTTGCAGGATCAAGATTTTCAGCGTCGGGACGTGCAGAGCCGGCGCTTAAAGAAGCCCAGAAAGTTTGCGTGATGCCACTGATCAGCCCCGCCGCCAGCACCGTCGCGCAAGTGTTTGACTTGCTGCGCGGCGATCTCGACGCCATCGAAGCTGAGTTCAGCAAAGACACCGTCTCCGACGTCAAGGTCATCACTGATATTGGCGAGTACCTGCGCGGCGGCGGCGGCAAGCGCATTCGTCCCGCGCTGGTTTTGCTGGGAGCGCGCATGCTGGGCTATCGCGGAGCGCCGGCCATCCACCTGGGCGCGGTGGTGGAGATCATTCATACCGCCACCCTGGTGCACGACGACATCATCGATGAGGCCAGCATCCGCCGCGGACGCCCTTCCGCCAATACCAGGTGGAACAATTCCGAGTGCGTCTTGGCCGGGGACTGGCTTTACATGCAGGGCTTCAAGATTGCGGTGCAGGAGAGAAATTTTCATATCCTCGATCTGCTGATCGATCTCACCCAACA
>JBBSHD010000375.1:0-2104 GCA_038253455.1 Terriglobales bacterium
CATCCCCGTCGAAGCCGTGACGCCCCCATGTGGAGCCTACGAGAAGTACTTCCACCAAAACTGCCGGTGGAAGGTTGCGAACCCTTGTCAAAGAACTGTCTTCACCTTAAAAGCCAGGCAACGCCGCCGTCAAGCCCGGGCGCCCCTGTAACTGCCACTTATCTAGATGAAATCCCTTGGGCTGGGGATGCAGGCCTGCCTCGAGCCACGCACAGTTTTGCATCTTCACCAGGACGCCCTCATCCAAGAATGTGTCCGCAGGTTCCGCAGTGGTGTTGGATCGCCAGGGTGACGGATAGACGGGGTGATGCATCGCGCGGCCGCGGGAGTGCGGTACACTCGCTCCACTTCTTCGATACCGATTTCTTCCAGATCGCCGTAGTTTCAATCTGCCGGGGAGGCCTGCTGGTGCAGCCTGAATGTAAAACTGTTGACCGCATCGCTTTCGGCGACATTCCTCACAGCAGCCCGATTTTTCTCGACTATCTCTACCAATTCGATCGCGTTTCGCGCTTTTATGCCCCGCCTGACAGCGCGGGAAAATCGGTTGCGGAACATGATGCCGGCCGGCGGGCGCGCATGGCAGACATTCTGGAGCGGCAGAATCGCGGATGGGGACCACTGACGGCGGCGCAAGAAAAAAATCTTGGCCGCTTTCGGGCCGGGGCATCGGCGGTGGTGAGCGGACAACAGGTCAGCCTTTTCGGCGGTCCTCTTTATGCTCTGCTGAAGACTCTGACCGCCATCAAGTTGGCGCGATCCTGGTCAGAAAAGTGGTCTGAAAAATCAGCCACCGGGAATGCGGATTTTGTTCCTATATTCTGGCTGGCAACCGAAGACCACGATCTGGCGGAGGTAAACCACGGCAACCTGCCATCGCCTTCGGGCGCGCTTACCCGCTTTTTCACCAACTCTTCCGGAGCCAGCAACGCGCCGATGAGCGCGGTCACGCTCAACTCAGAAATTACCAGCGTGGTTGAAGCGGCAGCGCAAATGCTCGGGAATTCGGATGTCGCGGGATACCTGCGCGCCGCCTACGTTCCCGGCCAAACCATGGGCAGCGCCTTCGCCAGGCTGTGGACTTCGATTTTTTCGGCTTACGGATTGCTGCTGCTCGATCCCTCAGACCCGGAGGTGCACGCGGTGGCGTCGCCCCTTCTGGTGGGTGCAATTGAGCGGTCCGCGGAGCTTAATGAAGGATTGCTGGAACGCGGCCGCGAACTGGAAGCGCTGCACTATCATCCCCAGGTCAAAGTTACAGCTTCATCCACTTCGCTGTTCGTGACCCAGGGCGGATCGCGGCTGCCGGTGCGGCGCGCGGGCGATGAATTTGGGGTGGGACACCAGCGTTTCATGGTGGCGGAACTGGCTGAGCTGGCGCGGGCGCATCCTGAGCAATTGAGCGGCAGCGTGCTGCTGCGTCCGGTGATACAGGATTTTCTTCTGCCCACGGCAGCGTATGTGGGGGGGCCGGCGGAGGTGGCGTATTTTGCGCAAGCCAGCGTCAATCACGAGAAGCTTCTGGGCCGGCGCACCCTGGTGTTGCCGCGCATCTCCGCCACGCTGGTGGATCCCAAAATCAGCAAGCGCATGCAGCGCTACGGCCTTACCCTGCAAGACACCTTTGGCGGGGTCGAGCATACGCGGGAACTGATCGCCGCCCGCAGCCTGCCGCGCGACTTGAATTCTCTGTTCGACCGCGCCGTTGCCGGGATGGATGGCACGCTCGACGAAATCAAGAGTTCGCTGGCGAATGTCGACAAGACGCTGGTGGCGTCGGGTGAACGGGCGCAAGGGCGGTTGCGATATCAACTGGAGCGGCTGCGCAAGCGCGCGGCGCGGGCGCATCTTCGGCTGCAGGAGCAAGGGGAGAGGCATGCCGAGGAGATCGTGCAGGCGGTGTATCCCCATAAGAACCTGCAGGAGCGGGAGATCATGGGCGTTTATTTTCTGGCGCGGTATGGAATGCCGCTGCTGGACCGGTTGCTGGAGTGTCCGGTGGGGGTGGATCATTTGGTGTTTTACCTGTGAATGCCAAGTTCAAAAGCAACAGAAGACGCGAGGAACTTTGCTAAAACAAGAAGCAAGAGCTCGCTCCAGGATG
>JBBSHD010000376.1:0-2089 GCA_038253455.1 Terriglobales bacterium
AGCGGCAGTTGGCCTACCTGGCTATTTAATCTGGCCCCCATAATTCTTCTTGGCGCGCTGTGGTTCATCATGATTCGCCAGATGCAGACGGGCGGGAATAAAGCCCTATCTTTCGGGAAGAGCCGTGCCCGGCTGCTCTCCATGCAGCAGAAGAAGGTTACGTTCAAGGACGTGGCGGGCGTGGATGAAGCTAAAGAAGAGTTGAAAGAGATTATCGAGTTCTTGCGGGAGGCGCAGAAATTCCAGAAACTCGGCGGCCGCATTCCTAAAGGCGTGCTGCTGGTCGGACCTCCGGGAACCGGCAAGACGCTTTTGGCGCGGGCGGTGGCTGGCGAAGCGAATGTCCCATTCTTCTCCATCTCCGGATCTGATTTCGTGGAAATGTTTGTTGGCGTGGGCGCAAGCCGGGTGCGCGACCTTTTTGAGCAAGGGAAGAAGAATGCCCCCTGCATCATCTTCATTGACGAAATTGACGCAGTAGGACGTCATCGCGGCGCGGGCTTAGGCGGTGGACACGACGAGCGCGAGCAGACCCTAAATCAGTTACTGGTTGAGATGGACGGCTTCGAATCCAATGAAGGCGTGATTCTGATCGCTGCGACTAACCGTCCGGATGTTCTGGATCCGGCGCTGCTGCGGCCCGGCCGTTTTGATCGCAGAGTAGTGGTTCCAAGACCTGACGTACGCGGGCGGGAAGAAATCCTGCGCGTGCATACCCGCAAAATTCCCCTATCGGACGATGTGGATCTATCCATTCTGGCTCGTGGGACGCCGGGTTTCTCCGGTGCCGACCTGGCCAACATGGTCAATGAAGCGGCCCTGAACGCGGCCCGGCAAAACCGCAAAGTGGTGATGATGTTTGACTTCGAGGTTTCCAAAGACAAAGTCCTGATGGGGGCCGAACGCAAGTCCATGCTGCTCTCCGACGAAGAGAAAAAGGTCACCGCGTATCACGAGGCAGGACATGCGCTGGTAGCGGCGTTGCGCGAGCATTCGGATCCGCTGCACAAGGTCACGATTATTCCGCGAGGTATGGCCTTGGGCGTGACCATGCAGTTACCGCTCGATGACAAGCACACCTATACGCGCGACTATCTGGAAACGCGTTTGGCCATCATGATGGGCGGGCGCGTTGCCGAAGAACTATTCCTGAACACTATGACCACGGGCGCTGGCAACGATATCGAGCAGGCAACCGAACTGGCGCGGAAAATGGTTTGCGAGTTTGGCATGAGCAACCTGGGACCACTGGCCTTTGGCAAGAAAGAAGAACAGATTTTCCTCGGACGCGAGATCAATCAACACCGTGATTACAGTGAGGACACGGCCATCAAGATTGACCAGGAAGTGCAACGATTCGTAGACAGCGGTTATAAGTCGGCGGTAGATATTCTGTCGTCGCACCGCGGGGCTCTGGAGCGGATTGCCAGGGGACTGCTGGACCGCGAGGTTCTGGACGCTCAGGAAATCAAGATGGTGATCGATGGCCGAGAGCTTCCGGCGAAGTTGCCGCCCGCGGCACACGACGATGGTGTGCAGCAGGTCTTGAAGCCGGAGCCGGGACGGGCTGTCACTAAGCCCGGAGAGCGACCGGCGCCGGCGTAAAAGTATTTTGGAGTTCACTTGAGATTGGGCGGCCTGCGGGCCGCCTTTATTTTTGTCAGTCGGCTGGGGTTGCTTAGCTGCTAACCACAATCAGCGGCTTGCCTGGAGGCATTACCTCTCCCATTTCGACAGAGGGAACGCCGGCGTTTCGAAGAGCTTGGGTGAGAGTGGCGGCGTCAGGCGCAGCGACAGAGATCAGCAATCCGCCTGCGGTTTGCGGGTCAAACAAAAGCGTTTTCAATTCTTCCTTTACGCCCACGTAGTATTTCACAACACATTCGGCGAAGTCACGGTTGGCCTTGAGTCCGCCGGGGATGTAGCCGGAGCGAACACATTCCAGCGCACCCTTGAGCACGGGTATTTTGCTGACGAAGATCCGCAGGCTGACGTTGCTGGCCAGCGCCATTTCCCGCGTGTGGCCGATCAGACCGAAACCGGTGACGTCGGTCAGCGCGTGAACCACAAACGGTGCGGGATGCCGAGC
>JBBSHD010000377.1:0-2038 GCA_038253455.1 Terriglobales bacterium
AGCATTCGGTCAAGGAACTGCTCAGCATCGGCATCCAGCCCGACATTCTTCTATGCCGCACCGACCGCTTTCTCACCCGCGACATCAAGTCGAAGATCGCGCTGTTCTGCAACGTGGAAAACGACGCGGTCATCACCGCCAAGGACGTGGCCAGCATCTATGAAGTACCGCTGGTGTTCGCCCAGCAGGAAGTGGACACCCTGGCGCTCAAGTACCTGCACCACAACGCTCCCGGGCGCGATCTCTCGCGCTGGGAAGAGCTGGTGCACCGCGCCAACAATCCGCGAGACGAAGTCACCATCGGCCTGATCGGGAAGTATGTCGAGTATGAGGATTCCTACAAGTCTTTGAAGGAAGCGCTGGTGCACGGCGCCCTGGCGGAAAATCTCAAGCTGAACCTGGTGTGGGTTGAAGCCGAGGGCCTCGAAACCAAAGACCCCGCCGATCGCCAGTATGAAAGCCAGTTGCAGATCTTCGATGGCATCCTGGTGCCCGGCGGCTTCGGCAAGCGCGGCATCGATGGCATGATCAACGCCATCCGCTATGCGCGCGAAGAAAAAGTTCCCTTCTTCGGCATCTGCCTGGGCATGCAAACGGCATGCATCGAATATGCGCGCCACGTTTGCGGCCTGGAAAACGCCGATTCCAGCGAGTTCGACCCCAGCACGCCTCACCGCATCATTTACAAGCTGCGTGAATTGCGCGGCATCGACGAGCTGGGAGGCACCATGCGTCTGGGCGCGTGGGCGTGCCAGTTGCAGCCCGGTTCCCTGGCCGAGCGCGCCTACGGCGTGCTTGAAATCAGCGAGCGCCATCGTCATCGCTACGAGTTCAATCGCGAGTACGAGGCGCTGCTCACCGGCGCGGGACTGCAGATCACCGGCGCCACTCCTGATGGCACCTACGTGGAAATTGTCGAGCTGCCCAGCCATCCTCATTTCATCGGCTGCCAGTTCCATCCTGAATTCAAGTCCAAGCCTCTGGAGCCGCATCCACTGTTCCGCAGCTTCATCGCCGCCGCCTACCTTCACCGCTCCTCCCGCATTTCGAAGAAAAATACCAGCGTGGAAGAGTTGTTCCTGCGCTCGCGGCACTGAGGCCACGAATGCCGGAAGCTTTTAAGGCGGGAAACGTTGCAGTAGGCGGGGGCACAGGCTTCTTTCTGATCGCCGGGCCGTGCGTGATTGAAAGCGAGGCCCACGTCATGAAGATGGCGGAAGCCATCGCCGCCATCGCCGCCGCGCTCAAGCTGCCCTGCATTTTTAAAGCGTCCTACGACAAGGCCAACCGCACTTCCCTTTCCAGTTTCCGCGGCCCCGGTCTCACCGAAGGATGCCGGATTCTGCGCAAGGTGCGCGAGACCCTGGGGCTGGCGGTGCTGACCGACGTGCATTTGCCGCAGGATTGCGCGGCCGTCGCCGAAGCCGTGGACGTTCTGCAGATTCCCGCATTTTTGTGCCGGCAAACCGATCTACTGGTAGCCGCCGCCGTCACCGGCCGCGCCATCAATGTGAAGAAGGGCCAGTTCGTCGCGCCCGGCGACATGCAGCACGCGGTGGACAAGGTGCGCGGCTCCGGCAACTCCAAAGTTTTTCTCACCGAACGCGGCAGCTCGTTTGGTTATCACAACCTGGTAGTGGACATGCGCTCGCTGGCCATCATGCGCGGCATCGCCCCGGTGGTCTTCGACGCGACCCACTCGGTGCAGTTGCCGTCCGGGCAGGGCGGAATCAGCGGCGGCCAGCCGGAATTCATCCCCTTGCTGGCACGTGCGGCGGTCGCCGCCGGGGTCGATGGAATTTTTATGGAAGTGCATGACAATCCCGCGGAAGCCAAATCCGACGGGGCCAATGCCATGCATCTGAGGAAACTGCGCGGGGTGCTGGAGCAATTGATGGCGATTGACCGAGCGGCGCGCGCGCAAACCGCGGACTAGACCTTGACCTGCGATTCGTTTCCCCAGGTTACAGGAATGTTCTCGCGCTTCAGCATGGTCTCAAAATTCACTTTATCTACCGCCTTGAGATAGGCCTCGGCG
>JBBSHD010000378.1:0-1989 GCA_038253455.1 Terriglobales bacterium
GCAATGCCATGGCTTCACTCGACGACAAATTCGAAATCGCAATCGGTGAGACCCGCCTGCTGATCCTGGGAGTGCAGGTCCTGATGGGACTCGGCTATCGCTCGGTCCTCGAACCGGGCTTTGCCGAGCTGCCACGATTTTCGCAGTACCTTAAATTAACCGATCTGTTTCTCCTGCTGGCTTGCTCGGCCATGCTTTTCTCCCCCGTCCCTTACCATCGCTTCGTTTGCCAGGGAAACACCCGCAGGGAAGTTCTCGAGTATGTCAGCCGGATGACCGAGGCCGGCCTTATGCCTCTTGCGCTTGCACTCGGCGCCGAGCTCTACGTTGGCGGGTATGGCATCTTGAATCGCGGCGCCGCCATATTTACAGGAGTATTCGCATCCGCGGCGGCTTTGATCATGTGGTATTTCTGGGAATACATGCAGACCGCCCGGCGAAAAGTGACCAGCAGAAGCGCCGCGCGCGAGGAGGCCAGGGACGATATGAAACCCACCAGCATTAACGACAAGGTGAAACATGTTCTTCTGGAAGAGCGCATGGTGCTGCCCGGCGTGCAGGCGCTCCTGGGCTTTCAACTGGCGGTGGTCCTGATGGAAGGGTTCAAGCATCTGCCCCGGCCTTCGCAATACATTCACCTGGCCAGCCTGTGGCTCATCACCGCCAGCGTCATCCTGCTCATCGCTCCCGCGGCTTATCATCGCATCGTGGAACATGGCGAATGCACTGAGAGTTTTGAAGCGCTGGCGGGGCGCATCATGCTGCTGGCGATGGCGCCGCTGGCGCTGGGTATGTGCGGAGATCTTTACGTGGTGGCCGCCAAGGTCACGTCACCGCCGGTGGCGGCAATCGCATCCGGCATGATGCTCGCGTTTTTTGCGGGCCTCTGGTTTGCCTATCCCCTTTACAAGCGCGCGCATAAAACGGGAAACCGCCGCACCGCATCATGAGGTGCGGGGAGAAAATCCTGCCTTGATCTGTCTTCCCGCTTCATGCAACAACTTCACCAGCGAAGCCACCACGATCTTCATCAGCAGAAAAATAATGATGATGCCGGCCACCGCAATTCCCGCCGACCAGTAGGGATGCTGGCTGGCAAACCAGGTCAGAAATACCGCCAGCGTATCCTCACCCAGGCTGAGAGCGATATTCGAGACCGGCTCCGGGGACGCCGTCACCGCCGCCCGCGCCGCGGTCTTTCCTCCATGCGCGATCAGGGCGATCGCTCCGCCGGCCACGCCGCTGAGCAATTGCATCTGCGGCGACAGATGAGATGTCGCGCCATAGGCCAGCGCGGCCGCCACCGGCACCCGCACAAAGGTGTGCAAGGCATTCCAAAAAAGATCGAACAGCGGAATCTTATCGGCGAAAAACTCGATGGCGAACATCACCCCGCAGATGGCAATTACCCACCAACTGGTCACCAGGTGCAGCGAATCGGGCAGCACCAGCATGTCATACCGGCCCAGCAAGCCCATCGTGCCTACCGTGGCATACACGTTCAACCCGGCGGCAAAGCTGGTTGCTAAAATCAGCGCGGTTAATTCGGGCCCGTGAAACTCCATTGATAAACTCCGTTTCAGCTGCTACCTGGCAGCGGCGACGTCTGTTACCGCGGCATAAAGATATTGCACGAACTTGCCCACCTGATCGATGTTCACACGCTCGTCATTGCCATGTATGCGGACTAGGTCGGCCTCTGATTGGCCGACGCCGATGCCATACGCCTGCACTCCCTTGGCCCGCAACTGGGCCGAATCGGTGGCCCCGGTTTGCATGATGGGAAGCGTCACCACGCCGGAATACGCCTTTTGTCCCGCACGCCGCAGGGCGTTGTACATGTCGTTGTTCAAGGAAGAAGGCGGCGACGCAGGTCTTACCGGTCCCGTAGCCACCGGCGAGATCGTCACCGCCGGATCGTCAATCAGGCGCTTCAGGCTCGCCATCAGCGCGTCCATATCTTCATCGGGCAAGGCGCGAACGTCGAGC
>JBBSHD010000379.1:0-1913 GCA_038253455.1 Terriglobales bacterium
AATGTGATCGATCGTAATGTCGGCCGCCGGATATTGCCCGACCGAGGCATCCATCGCATAATGCCCCTGGCGCACGAAGACCGTGGTGAGGCGGTTTCCCCAGCCCATTTTCATAGCCGTCAGGATGCGCAACTTGTCATCCACCATCACGTAATGCTCCGATGGGTAGCGCGCCTCCACACTGGCCAGCTCCTGCTCCTTGTGGATGTAGATCAGCACGTTGCCCTCGAACACCTCAAACAATCCGGAGCGGTAAATCTTCTGCGGCTGAAACACGACGTCGCCATCCGAAAGAATCACGGTCGGCCCGGCCTGCCGCGCATACGCCACTGCATCCAGCGACGCTGGAAACAGCCGGTTCGCGAACGGATAATTCAGCAGATACTGCGAGACGGCCAGCAGGTACGGCTCATCGATAAAGAGTGTGCGATACGCCTGCAGCGCTCCCAGGTAATCGGCATACCCCAGTTCGTTGCGCAGTTTTTCAAACAGCTCCCAATAGATTTTGGCGCGCTCGGGGCCGATCGATTGATCCAGATGGCGCCGCAGATCGGCGGTAACCCGGTCGTGATCGAGCAGCGTGTTATCGACATCGAACAGAAATGTAGTGGCGGTCATATACCCTTTCAGCTTGACGCGGCTCGAAGCTGTGGTTAATGTTATGCCACCGGAAGTTGAACTTGCGGGAGTTAAATTTGCCATGATCAGCCGCCGCACCCTGTTGTCAATTGCCGCCAGTTTCGCCGCCCCTGCCCGCGGGTTCGCGGGCGATGCCTGGAAAGACCGTAAGCCCGAGCAATGGTCGCCCCAGGACGTGGAGCGCCTGATCACCAAGTCACCCTGGGCCAAAGAAGTGACGCTCACCTATTCACCCGGCGGCGGGGCACCCGGCGGTGGCGGTGGCCGCCGTCGCGGCGGTGGGCAATGGGACGGAGGCGGTGGTGGCGGAGGCGGCGGGATGAGCCGCGGCGGTGGTGGAGGCGGAGGTTGGGGCGGCAGCGGCCGCTCGCGCGATGGCGATGAGTCGCTGGGCGCTGGCCAACAGCGCCCCCAGTCCAAAGCCGTGGTGCGCTGGGAAAGCGCGCTGCCGATTCGCGCCGCCACCAAACAGCAGATGCCGCCCAGCGCGGCCGGTCAATACGTCATCAGCGTCAGCGGCGCCCAATTCGGCAACTGGGTCGACCCGCATAACCTCACCGCAGTCACCTCACTGCAGGCCAAAGGCACTGACCCGATAGCCCCCGACAAGGTCGGCCGCTCCGGACCCGCGCTGGTCTTCTACTTCCCGAAGGGCGACCACCCCTTCTCCATGGATGACAAAGAGGTCATCTTTGCCACACGCCTGGGCCCCATGGAGATCAAAGCCCGGTTCCCGCTAAAAGACATGCAGTACGACGGCCGTCTGGAACTATAGCGCTAGGAATACGCCACGGGGTTGACTGCTACGAGCGGCACAGGACCGGGGTCCGGAACCCTTTTTGCGGCTTTTGCAAAACGATGTCTGACCTTCGCCGCTCGAATGGTACTGTCTTGTGAATCCCAGGGCGCGAAGGGTTCAACGGGAACGGCTGAGCAACGGCCTTACCGGGTAACCGACGCCCTGTGTCTCTGGAGCCGTTCGTAGGCTTTCCGCAGTTTCGGGTTCGGCTCCGGCGCCTGCATCAAACCTTCCAGGAAAGCCTTCTGCTGCTCCTGGGTCAACTTCCAAACGGAGTGGTCTGCAATGGCTTGCTTAGCCGCCTCCTGAAGTGTGCTGACTACAAAATCAGTGACGGTGCGGCCTTGCAACCACGCGGCACGTTCGATCAGCTTCTTCTGCCCCAGCGTAACCCTGGTCTCGAGCCGTTGATCCCGGTGCCGCCCACTAGCCATCTCCTGATTGTACGGCCCTTGGCCGCTTCCCAGTCATTCCC
>JBBSHD010000380.1:0-1909 GCA_038253455.1 Terriglobales bacterium
GCATCCACTCGTCGGTCTGCACGAAGCCGCGCTCCAGCTTGATTTTGGTTTTCTCGATGCCCACATTGTCGGTGCGCGGAGCGCGCCCGATGGCCACCAGCACTTTCTCGGCTTCGAGTTTCTGCGATTTGCCGTCCAGGGTAAACGTCACCGCGACGCCGTCTTTTGTCTTCTCAATTTTTTCCACCTTGGCGCCCAGGTGGCAGGGAATGCCGCGCTTCTTATAGACGCGCAGCAGCTCCTTGGAAATCTCTTCATCTTCCAGCGCTACCAGCCGCGGCAGGGCCTCGATGATGTTCACGTCACAGTCGAACGACTTAAAGATTGAAGCAAACTCCACACCCACCGCCCCCGCGCCGATCACAATCAATGATTTTGGAATCGCCGGTAGGCTCAGGATCTCAATGTTGGTGAGAATGCGCGAATCGGGCTCGAGGTTGGGCAGCATGCGCGCGTCCGAGCCCGTGGCCACGATCACGTTGCGGGCTTTCACGAACGACGTATCTCCGCCGGCGCCGCCGCCGCCTTCAGTAAAAAGCTCGACGGTATGCACTCCGTCCTTGGCCCTGCCGGTGAGGCGGCCATAGCCTTCCATGGTGGTGACCTTGTTCTTGCGCATCAGGAATTCGAGGCCCTTGGCATGCTTGGCGATGATTTTGGCTTTGCGCTCCTGCACGATCTTCCAGTTGACCTTCACGCCTTCCACGCCTTCGAGTCCCATTTCCTTGCCACCCTTGACGTGATCGTAGATCTCGGCGTTGAACAGCATCGACTTGGTGGGGATGCATCCCCAATGTAGGCAGGTGCCGCCCAGTTTTTCCTCCTTCTCGATGAGTGCGACCTTCAGGCCGTACTGGCCCGCGCGGATGGCAGCCGTATATCCGCCGGGACCTGCGCCAATGATGGCAATGTCATAAATTGTGTCGGGCAATGTGTGTCCTCGCGCTTCAGAAGTGTGATGGCAGACCTATTATTCTATTCGATGCCGGCGAATTACGGATGCTTGGCGCGCCGAATTGCCGCGCCGGGCGCGAGTTCTGTTCGGGCCGGGGTTGTTTTGTTAGAATCCGCGTATGGGTTTCCCCGAGACTCGCATGCGACGTTTGCGCCGCACCGCCGCCATGCGAAACCTGGTGCGCGAGACCCGGCTGTCTCCTCAATCTTTCATCTATCCATTGTTCGTGTGTCCCGGCGAAGGTATCCGGCGCGAGGTCGGGTCCATGCCCGGCGTGTTCAACCTCTCGGTGGACGAAGCGGTCAAAGAAGGCCGCATGGCCCACTCCCTGGGGATTTCCGGAGTCATGCTCTTCGGCTTGCCCAGCGCCAAGGACGAACAGGCCAGCGGCGCCTGGGCGCGCAACGGCATCGTGCAGACCGCGATCGCGGCGTTGAAAAAGGAAGTCCCCGAGCTGCTGGTCGCGGCCGACGTCTGCCTGTGCGAATACATGTCGCACGGACACTGCGGGGTGGTGAAGCCGGCCAGCGGGGGCGATGCGGGTGCTGCTCCCGAAGTTGTGGCGGCTGCAATCCCCGGCGGTAAAGAGCGCCGGTCGGCCAGCCAGCAGGGCTCGCAGGCAGAGCGGCGCAAGGCGGGCTTGGCCAGGTTTCTGGACGATCGTGACAAGCGGTCCGCCCCTGCGGAAGTCTCTCCCCCGGTTGCCGTCACCGAACTCCAATCACGCACCATTAAAGATAAAGATGGCCACAAGGTCATCATCCAGGCGCGTCCGCACAAAGTGGGCGCCCCACTCCCGCCGCTATCCGAGGCGAGGTCTGAGGCTCAGGTTGAGCCCAAGCCCCGGCCCGTCGCTAGCGCAGGCGACTATGAGATCGATAACGACGCCACGCTGAAGATACTCGCGCGCACCGCGGTTACCCTGGCCGATTCCGGGGCCGACATCATCGCGCC
>JBBSHD010000381.1:0-1883 GCA_038253455.1 Terriglobales bacterium
GCACCGAGCTGCACCGCATCGTTGATGAAAAACTGCCGGAATACGATTTCACCACCCCTTCCGATGGAAGCTACCTTCTGGCGATGAAGCCTTCGGTGATGACCGACCGCAAAAACCGCGCGGTCACGCAGACCATCGAAACCATCCGCAGCCGGGTTGACGCCCTGGGTGTCGGCGAGGCCGTGATTGAAGAACATGGCCTGGGCGATAACCAGATACTGGTGCAACTGCCGGGCGTGGACGATCCCACGCGGGTCAAGGAAATCATGCAATCCACCGCCATGCTGGAGATCCGGCAGAAAAAGGGCGGCCCCTGGAACAGCGAGCAGGAGGCGATGTCCGCAAACACGGGCGGAATTCCCGCCGATTCCGTGCTGATGCATGGCAGCAACATTGGAGTCCGCGGTGATGCCAGCCAGGATCAGGTGTTCTTGATCTCCCGTGCGGCCGCCGTGGGCGGCACTGATATTCGCGATGCTCGCCCCGGGAAGGATGAAAGCGGACGCCCCACCGTGTCTTTTGTGCTGACTGGCGAGGGAGGTCGGCGGTTTGCCGATTTTACCGGCTCCCATATCGGCGAGGACCTGGCCATCGTCCTCGACAACAAGGTAAAGGAAGTGGCGGTTATAAAGAGCCGAATCTCCGATACCGGCCAGCTTGAGGGTGCGTTCACCGAGCAAGAGGTTAACAACCTTTCCACCATGCTGCGCTCGGGCGCGCTGCCCGCCAGCATTCATTATCTTGAAGAGCGCACGGTAGGCCCGTCGCTGGGCGCCGAATCGATTCGCCAGGGTATTACCGCTTCCATCATCGGCATGAGCGCGGTCATGATATTCATGTTTGTGTATTACCGCGGCGCCGGGATCAACGCCAATCTCGCGCTGCTGCTGAACCTGATTATTCTGCTGGGCTTCCTTGGGTTCTTCCACGAATACGCGACCCTGACCCTGCCGGGCATCGCCGGCGTCATCCTGACCATCGGTATGGGCGTCGATTCCAACGTGCTGATCTTCGAGCGCATTCGCGAAGAGCTGCGCAACGGCAAATCGCCGGCCTCGGCAGTGGACCAGGGTTTCGCCAAGGCCTGGCTGACCATCGTTGATACCCACGTCACCACCATCGTCTCCGCGGTCATTCTCTTTGTGGTCGGCTCGGGGCCGGTTCGGGGTTTTGCCGTGACCCTTACTGTTGGTTTGCTGGCAAATATTTTTACCGCTGTGTTTGTATCGCGCGTGATCTTCGACTCGGCGCTGGCCCGCAAAGGCCGGGGCGAGGCGTTGAGCATTTAGCCGCGGGACTTGCGTTCATTTAAATATGAGTTAAAGGTTGGGATTCAAGTGGAATTTTTTCGCGGAACCAATATCGATTTTCTGGGCAAGAAGTGGTATTTCCTGGCGTTCTCGCTGGTCTTCAGCGTGGCCGGATTGCTTTCCATGATCTTCTGGCACCACATTCCCCTGGGCGTTGATTTCAAAGGGGGCACGCTGGTTTACGTCAAGTTCAACCAGGCACAGGAAGAAGATCACATCCGCACCGCCATGCAGAAATCAGGGTTGGGCAACGCCCGCATCCAGCGCTACGGCGCCGCCGCCAATAATGAGTTCCTGATCACCCTGGAGCAGAAGGAAACCAGCGAAGAGGCCCTCGATCGCGGCAAGGTCGCCATCGTCAACAGCCTGCAGTCAGATTTCGGTAGCGGATTCTCCGTCACCAAGGTGGAGATCGTCGGCCCCCAGGTGGGCCGCCAGTTGCAGGGCCAGGCATTGCGCGCCATCGCGTTTTCCCTCGCCGGCATGCTGATCTATCTGTGGTTCCGCTTTGAGCTGATTTATGGCGTGGCCGCCGTGGTGGCCGTTTTCCACGATACCCTCATCACCGTGGGA
>JBBSHD010000382.1:0-1848 GCA_038253455.1 Terriglobales bacterium
CATGCTTGGAACAATGACGCTTATTCATCGGAACTCTTATATCTCAAGCCTATAACGTTCTTTCTACCGGCGGATCAGAGGGCGCAGCCGTGTCTTCATCGGCGGCCGGCGGCGCCGCGTCATCGAGCACATCGAAATCCGCCAGCAACTGGTGATTATTTTCCAGCGTCTGCAAGTCATAGATTGCGGGACTGGTGGCGGCCACCACCGGGGTGCCGGTGGACGGGGTCGAAACCGGTTCCGGCGAAGTGCCGTGGATGCCCACTCCCACCGCCATCATCAAGGCCAGGGCCAAGCCAAAGACCGGACGCGGCATCCAGGCGGCGCGCAGCCAGGGGAAAGCGCCGGGCGCACGCTGGGCTTCATCACGCAGCATGGCTTGCAGCCGGGTGTTGAAGTAAGGCGAAGGCTCCGGCGCCTGCCACTCGTCGAGCAGATTCATGGTGCTTTGCAGCGCCGCCCATTTTTCCGAGCAAGGGCTGCAAGTGACGAGATGGTCCTGCGCCTCAGCGGAGATCGCGCTCGGGCTCTGCAATAATTTTTCCTGTACCTGCGGGCAATTCATGGCTACTCCTATTTGTTCGATGAACCAATCGCTTAACTTGATCTTTACATTCGCCCTCATCACCAACTTCACTCAAGCAAATTGCTGCAATTTCTGGCGAAGAGTTTCGTAGGCGCGAAACAGCAAAGACTTGGTCGCCGACTCGCTCAACTTCATCACCCCGGCAATCTGCCGGTAATCCATTTCCTGGTACTTGTGCATCAGCACCGCCACCCGCTGTTTTTCGGGCAGCGCCATTACCTGCTGGCGGATCGCGGCCAGGCGCTCTCGGCGCAACAGGCTGGCCTCGGCCGTCAGTCCCGGATCGGCGACGTCGGGCATAGCGCCGGTTTCGGCATCCGGCTCGTCGAGGTTCACCTTGACCGCAACGCGCTCGCCGCGGGTGTCCCGCGCATGGTTCAACACCAGGTTGGTGGCAATGCGATACAGCCAGGTGGTAAACCGGGCCTCGGCCGCATAGTTGGCCCGCGAACGATACACGCGCAAGAAGCAATCCTGCGCCAGTTCTTCCGCCTGGCCCTGGTTATGGACCATGCGATACATAAACGCGACAATCTGGCGCCGATACTTTGACACCAGGTAATCGAAAGCCATATCATCGCCCGCCGCCACCCGCAACATGACCTCGTTGTCATCCACGGTCTCGAGCAACTGCGATGAAGCTGGGGAGGGTTTCGGGCCAGAATCCTCTCTTGGGCCTTTGCCGGCGCTCCTCCCCGTAAATCGATCAGCCGCGGCGCCCTTCCCAGGGAAACCCGACTGCGTCATGGCGATGCTGGCCACACCATTAGGAACCCCCTGCGAGGCAGAAAGTTGCGGGCCGACCGGGCCGGCGGGCCCCGATGCCGAGGGACCGGCGCTCAAGGGAGTGTGCGGGTCGTCCGTGCCGCGGGACGGCCGGGCATGGGTCTCAAGAACAGGCGGTTTAGGGCCGGGCTGGTCAGGCATAGGGCGCAAGACAATGTAAAGGGCGGAACCCACTCCAAATAGATGCAAATTGGGAGGAAAACGCGATTGTAAATGCTGGCGCAGCGAGATTGTAACGAAAGCGCGGGACCGAGGAAGGAAGAGCGGGCCAAATTTGTTACAATTTTATTCTCTTCTTGCAAACGGGGCGCTTAACTCAGCGGTAGAGTGCCACCTTCACACGGTGGAAGTCGCAGGTTCAAGTCCTGCAGCGCCCACCATCTAACCTATTGAATGTGCTGAGTGAGCATCGGCAGGCTCTTCGCTTTTTGTGCCAACTCGTCACCATTGGTCACCATTCGCGAAAGATTTTCTGC
>JBBSHD010000383.1:0-1815 GCA_038253455.1 Terriglobales bacterium
AACGATATTCTGGAGAAAGTGAAACGCGCCAGAAAGACTTTGAATAATGTTCAATCTGTTTGACGCACTACACTAGTAAATCACTGGGGTGAGCGCGCCCGCGTTTGTAACGGGGATGTACCTCTCTAGACGGCGGGCGTAGGGGTGATGTTACGCGGCTCAAAGTAAAAATGTGTATACGTGAGCCGCGAGCTTCGGGGCCAGCTTTCCAAGTAGCCGATTGGGCAGCACCTAGCTGTCGAACATGCCCTCAAACAACGCGCTGCTCAGGTAGCGTTCGCCGGAGTCGGGCAGAACAACCACCACATTTTTGCCCCTGAACTCCTCTTGCCGCGCCACACGCACCGCGGCTGCGGCGGCCGCTCCGCAGGAGATGCCGGAGAGGATGCCTTCTTCGCGCGCCAGGCGCCGGGCCATCTCAATCGACTCCTCATTCGTCACCAGCTCGACCCGATCCACCAGGCCCATGTCCAGGTTTTTGGGGATAAAGCCGCCGCCGATGCCCTGAATCTTGTGCGGGCCGGGCTTCAGCGGCTCGCCGGCCATGGTCTGCGAAATCACCGGGCTATGGACCGGCTCGACCGCCACCGAAACCAGCGGGTGCTTCTTTTCCTCGCGAATGTAACGGGTGACGCCCGTGATGGTGCCGCCCGTGCCCACGCCCGCCACAAACACGTCCACTTTGCCCTGCAGGTCGTCCCAAATTTCGGGGCCGGTGGTTTTGAAATGAATTTCGGGGTTGGCCGGATTGTCGAATTGCTGCAGCAGCACGTAGCGATCGGGGTCGCTGGCGCGGATCTCTTCGGCCTTGGCGATCGCGCCGTTCATGCCTTTGGCGCCCTCGGTCAGCACCAGTTTGGCGCCGAAGGCCTTCAGCACCTTGCGGCGCTCCATCGACATGGTGTCCGGCATGGTCAGGGTCACGGGATAGCCGCGGGCCGCAGCCACGAACGCCAGGGCGATGCCGGTGTTGCCGCTGGTGGGCTCGATGATCTCTTTGCCGGGTTTAAGCAGCCCCTTTTTCTCGGCGTCCCAGATCATGGCCGCGCCAATGCGGCACTTTACCGAATAGGCCGGGTTGCGGCCCTCGATCTTGGCGTAAACGGTGGCGACGCAGCCGGCGGTGACGCGGTTCAGGCGAACCAGCGGGGTGTGTCCAATGCTCAAGGAATTGTCGTCGTAGACCACGTTATATCTCCCAGTTTGGAACAAATTGAGACTGCTGTTCGGCCCACTCCCGGGCCAGGGTAGCGAAGCTAGTGCGATCCAGGATAGCGCTGACCGCTTCGTCGACTCGCTGCCAAGTTACGGCAAAGGGCGACTGGCCACGACGCGTCGGAGAACTGGCGTCGGGCAAGCCATCGACGTAGCGCAGGACCTCGCCTACCGTAATCTGCTCGGCGGAGCGCGCCAGCAGGTATCCGCCTTCCGCGCCGCGCCGCGATTCCACAAAGCCGCCCTGTTTGAGCGAAGCCAGAATCAGTTCCAGAAATTTCTGCGGGATTTTCTGACGGCGGGCGATATCGGCGATGCGGACGGGGGTTTTGGAAGAAAGCGAGGCGAGGTCGAAAACGGCTTGCAAGGCGTACTCGCCCTTCACCGAAACATTCATTACTGCGGGGAATCTCCTATTTCCAACTAGAGATTAAAGGAAAGGGGGAAAAGGTGTCAACCGCTGGGGAAAGCATGCGGCGCCACGCGAGGCGGCGCCGCGGAGCAGTTATTTAGGAGCCGGCGTGGTGGAGGTGGTGTCAGTCGCGGTCTTCTTGGCCTTCTTGGCTTTCTTGGCCTTCGTGGGTTTGGTGGGGGTGGTGG
>JBBSHD010000384.1:0-1798 GCA_038253455.1 Terriglobales bacterium
AAGACCGAGTGGATTTTGCAGCGGGCGCAAAAAGTCGGCAAGTCACACCGCGCGGAAATTCTCGCAGGGAAAACGCCGAAAGCGCTTTCGTACGGGTTGGCAAAGCTGATGGTTTATAACCGGCTGCGCGAAGCCCTGGGAGGCCGGGTAGAAATCCTCAACTCCGGCGGGGCCCCGCTGGGCGAAGAGCTGGCGGGCTGGTACGCCAACTGCGGCCTGCCCATCTATGAGGGCTACGGCCTCACCGAAACCTCTCCCGTGATCGCCGTAAACATTCCCGGCGCAATCAGGGTGGGCAGCGTGGGACGCCCGCTCAAGAATGTGGAATGCCGCATTGCGGGCGATGGCGAGATCCTGGTGCGCGGCCCGTCGATCTTCAAGGGATACTGGCGGCGTCCCCAGGAAACCATCGACGCCTTTCAGGACGGATGGTTCAAGACCGGTGACATCGGCCGCCTGGACGAAGATGGTTTTCTCTACATCACCGACCGCAAGAAAGACCTGATCAAGACTTCAGGGGGAAAATTCGTAGCCCCGCAGCCCATCGAGCTGCTGCTGAAGTCCAACGCCCTGGTATCGCAGGCGGTGGTGCTGGGCGACCGTCGCAAGTTCGTATCCGTGCTGATCGTCCCTAACTACCCGCTGCTGGAAGAGTGGGCGCGGGAGAAGGGTCTGACTTTTTCCAGCCGCGACGGCCTGATCGCCCAACCAGAAGTGCGCCGGCTGTTCGACGGAATCGTAGAGACAGTCAACCAGCGCCTGGCTTCATTTGAGACGGTAAAGAAAGTAATCCTGGTGTCGCGCGATTTTTCCACGGCCAGCGGCGAGATGACAGCCAGCATGAAAGTTCGCCGGCGTGAGGTGGAAAAGAACTACCAGGCGCAGATTGATGCTTTGTATGAGTAGGGCGAATTTTAAGAATTCCCCGGGGCTGCGTGGAAGCACAGCCACCAAACAACGGAAAATTTCTTGGCAGTAACGATTTGCCTCCTGGATGTCTCGCCCTAATCGTGTGAGGCACCCGGGCAGCTGCCTTTCATTTCACCTTATTGGCTCTGGTTCATTCCCAATTACAATACTAAAAAATGGATCCATTAATCATTGCCGGACGCGAATTCCGCTCTCGCCTGATCGTGGGCACGGGGAAATATAAATCCGGGGAAGAGACCCGGCAAGCCATCGAAGCCAGCGGCGCCGAGATGGTTACGGTCGCGGTGCGGCGGGTCAACCTGGACCGCTCGCGCGAATCGCTGCTCGATTTTATTGATCCGCGCCGCTACTTCCTGCTGCCCAACACCGCCGGATGTTACACCGCCGATGAAGCCATCCGTGCCGCACGCCTGGGCCGCGAGGTGGGACTTTCCGACTGGGTCAAGATCGAGGTCATCGGCGACCAGCGCACCCTCTATCCCGACGTGCAGGCCACCATCGAGGCCACCCGGGTGCTGGTGCGCGAGGGATTCACGGTTCTTCCCTACACCTCCGACGACATCGTGGTGGCGCAAAGGCTGCTGGAAGCCGGCGCCAGCGCCATCATGCCCCTGGGAGCGCCCATTGGCAGCGGCATGGGCATCCAGAACATGGCCAACCTGCAAATCCTGCGGGAGATGATCACCACGGTCCCTCTGATCGTGGATGCGGGGGTGGGCACCGCTTCCGATGCGGCCCTGGCCATGGAGCTGGGCGCCGACGCCATCCTGATGAATTCAGGAATCGCCAACGCCCGCGAGCCCGTCCTGATGGCCGAGGCCATGCAGCATGCGGTGCTGGCAGGCCGCGCCGCATTCCTGGCCGGGCG
>JBBSHD010000385.1:0-1736 GCA_038253455.1 Terriglobales bacterium
CCCACCAAATGGGTTGATGTCACCGCGATCCAGCCGGCAGCCATAACTTCCACCTGATTCCTGGCTTTATTTTTTGGGCTTGGTCTTCCGTGCCGAGCTCGGAGGAATCCCTGCCTCTACCGGAGGGCTCGGCTTGTCGAGGTCCTGCAGCAGTGACCCGGGGGGCTGCGCCAGGCTGAATTGTTCGTCGGTCAGAGGCCCGTTCAAAGTCAGTTTTTCGATGGTCAGTTGGATGGAATATTCTTCCTTCGGCCGCAGGATCTGGATCACGTTGGGGAAGTTCACGCCATCGTGGTCGCTGAAGTTTTCGTATTTGGCGTCAGTGACGATGACTCCCTTGCGGTTGTAAACAATCTGCCGGTGGGGCGTCAGATCTTCGCGGCTGAAGATGATACGCCGTTTTAGGTACCAGCCGTCGGCGTCGCGGTCGAGCACCAGCACAACGTAATTGGCCTGGTCCACTTCCTTTTTACTGCTTGCCAGCCGCACCTTTTCCGTGGAGATCACGGTCACCGCTATCTCTTTTTCGGAATCAATCGCCGGCAGCAGCAGCGCGTCCAGAATGTGCTGTGGCCGCAAATTTTCCAGGGGCTGCTCCGAAGGCTGAATGACGTCGCCGCTGCCCACCACAAACTTGCCCTTGGAGGGGATGGAGAGCTTGAACTGCTTGCCGTCGCTCACCATGTCAAACAAATGGCTGCGCACCACCGGCACCAGCCCGATCATGCGCAGCATCGTGGGCTTGCGCACCAGCACGTAACCGCTGATGTCGGGATAATCGGTGATTTTCCCCTTACGTTCGCCGCCCACCGAGGTGGTGATCGCCACCGTCGCCTGCAGGGTCTTGATCTTCGCCGCCTGGGAATTGATCTTATCCAGCAGCTCCGCCGGGCTCGCTTCCTTGAGATTGTTGGCGACCGCACGCGGTTCTACCGGGCGTTCATGAGTTAAACAGCCGGTCAGGGGCAGGATTAAAAGCGATAAGAGTACAGCCTTAAGGCGCAATACAGTGCTCGTTTCTTGTAGGCACCTAGTATAACGTCTCAGAAAAAAAGTTACACTCGCGCCGCGCTCCGCCGCCCGTTGCAACTCTGGTGCTGCCCGCCCACCGAGCGCGGCCTGGGCTTATTCGGGATGCGCTTCTTTCACCGCCTGGCGATACGCCTGCACGTTCTGGATGTGTTCTTCCGCGGTGCGCGCGAAACGATGGTGTCCCTGGTTGTCGCTGACGAAATACAAATACTCGGTGGCCGCGGGATGCATGGCCGCCAGCAATGCCGCCCGCCCGGGGTTGGCGATCGGCCCCGGCGGAAGCCCGGAATGCACGTAGGTGTTATACGGAGAATCAAAGTGCAGGTCTGATTGATGGATGACCCCGGTATAACGCCCGGCGAGCAGTGCTGCATAAATTACCGAAGGATCGGTCCCCAACAGCATGTTCTGGTCCAGGCGATTGGTGAACACGCCGGCCACCTGCGGGCGCTCTTCGGCTACCGCGGTTTCTTTTTCCACGATGGACGCCAGGGTCACCACCCGGGGAATTTCCTCGGTCAGATTGATGGCGCGGGCTTCCTGGCGAAACCGCTTGACCATGGCGGCCACGATCTCGGTCATGTTTTCGGTGCGCATGAAGCGGTAGGTGTCGGGGAAGAGGTAGCCTTCGAGCGAAGGCGCGTTGGGAGCGACATCGGCGATCAGCGCGGTGTTTTCCCGGGCCACCTTCACGAACAGCGCGC
>JBBSHD010000386.1:0-1734 GCA_038253455.1 Terriglobales bacterium
TAACCCAGGTCGCCGGTGTAAAACCATCCGTCGCGCAGAACTTCGTCGGTGGCCTGCTGGCGATGGTAGTAGCCGGGGGTCACCATGCCGCCGCGCACGACGATCTCGCCGGCCACCGGTTCGTCATCGTCCGCTGCATCATGTGCGCTGTCACCGGCGCCGGGGGCCGCCGCTTCGGAATGATGGGAGTCGAGCGCACCCGCATAGGGCCCACCCGCGTTGGGCGCGCCGGAGTCGGGGTCGCCGGCAAATACAATTCTGGCCTCGAGACCGGGCAGCGGCTGTCCCACTGACCCTACGACGTTCTTGCCCGGAGGGGTGATAAATGCAGCGCCGGTGGTTTCGGTGAGCCCGTAGGCTTGCAGAATGGTGAATCCCATGGATTCGAGATCGCGGCCGATTTCGGCATCGAAGCGGGAGCCGCCGGTGATGAAGTAACGCAGCTTCTTTCCCATGCTGTCGTGCACTTTGGCGAACGCGGTCTTGCCCAGGTTCCAGCCGATCGAACGAAAAGTGCGGCATACCTGCATCAGGACTTTAAATCCAAATTGTTCCAGCGCGCCTTTTTCGCCCACCTGTTTCATGACGCGCTCGTGGATCAGATAAAAAAACTGGGGAACGCAGGCGAAGATGGTAATGTCGCGCTCGCGCAACGCGCGCACCAGTTCGGTGGTGTTGAGGGCGTCGAGATAAACCACCTTGGCGCCGGCCGCGAAGGGAAGCATCAGGTTGGCCATCTGCGCCAGGGCATGAAACAAAGGCAGCACAGCGAGCACGCCGTCGGTGGGGCCAACCTCGATGAATTTGAAGACGGACTCGGCTTCGGCGTCTACGTTGCCGTGGGTCAGCATTACGCCTTTGGGATCGCTGGTCGTACCCGAGGTGTAGAGGATGACGGCCAGTTCCTCGGCGCTGACCGGGGTAGTCTGGAAATCGGCGGGGCCGGCGGCGAACATCGCATCGATATCGGGCAGGCCGGCGGCTTCGTCGGTTTTTTCAAGCAGAACTATCTTGATCTGCAGGCGAGCGGCCGCGGCAGTTCCCACCGCGAGATGGGCGCCATCGACGAACAGCAGGGAAGTTCCGCTATCGGCGAGCAGCTTATACACTTGGTCAGCGGTAAATGCGGTGTCGAGAGGGACGGCGACCGCACCGGCCGCCAGAATCCCGAGGTAGGCGGCGACCCACCGGGGGCCGTTAGCCGCGAGGATGGCGAAGCGGGCGCCGTTAATTCCATCGGGGAGGTCGCGCTGTGAGGCAAACCAGTGGGCAATCGATTCCGCCATCCGGCGCAGTTCGGAATAGGAATAGGTTTCGAGAGCGGAGCTCTCGGCGCCTGGCTTAAGCGAATGCTGCATTTCAACCGCGGTGACCTGTGGGTAGCGCTCGACGGTCTGGGTGAAGCGATTATAGAAGCCTGGCATCTGGTGTGAGGGAATATATCCGGAAATCATGCGAACTGCCAAACCCCGGACAGTTCGATTCTTAAGGGAAAGAACCTTCTCCGTCCATGAGAAGCGCATCTAAGAAATTGCTCGTACTCGACGGAGGCACAGGTATCGCCGGATGGATTAACAACCGGCGGCAATGGCTACAAGTGCGGTGGACAAACAGCACCCGCGGAAATCCCGCCTAAGGAACCCAAGCGATGCCATTTTTTGCTCATAACGGCGCCATGCTGGAGATGTACAACAGCTTGCTGCATGGTTGTTACATTGCCAACGACCCCAGGCA
>JBBSHD010000387.1:0-1733 GCA_038253455.1 Terriglobales bacterium
CATAACCTCGACTTCATTGAACAACTCGACGTCAGGATTGGGGACCGGGTATTGGTGGAGCGCGGCGGCGATGTCATTCCCAAAGTGATTCGGGTAGTGGCGGAGAGCGAGGCTGGGGAGAGTTCGGCATCTTCGGCGGCAACCAATGCGCCGGCTGCCCAGCCAAGAAAAAAGACGGCGCAGAAGAAAAAGAAGAAAGCGAAAAAAGAGGCCGAAGTGCAGGCAGTGATGGAATTGGAGATTCTCGCGGAAGCTCCTGCGCGGCGGCCCGGCCAGGGCTTTGTCATGCCCACCCATTGCCCGGAATGTAACAGCGAGGTGGTTCGCGCCGAGGGAGAAGTTGATTACCGCTGCATCAACGCCGCTTGTCCCGCCAAATTGCGCGAGAGCATTCTCCACTTCGCATCGCGCCCGGTGATGAACATTGAAGGCCTGGGCGAATCGATGGTGAACCAACTGGCCGCGCGCAAGCTGGTCAGCACGGTTGCGGACATCTACGATCTGAAGCTGGAAAATCTGCTCACCCTGGAGCGAGTGGGCGAAAAATCAGCGCAGAATCTGCTCGACGAAATCGAAGCGTCAAAAAAACTTCCCCTGGAACGCGTCATCTTCGGTCTGGGCATCCGCTTTGTGGGCGAGCGCACCGCCGAATTTCTGGCCGCGCATTTTGGTTCGATGGATGCGATCGCCGCCGCCGGCGAAGAAGAGTTGCAGGCGGTCAACGAGGTTGGTCCGCGCATCGCGCGCAGCATCGTCGAATTCTTCAGCGAAAAACATAACCGCGAACTGATTTCTCGCCTGGGCCACGCCGGCCTCACCTTCACCGGCAGCAAGAAAGTGCGCGCCACCCATCTTGCGGGCAAGACGTTCGTGATCACCGGTACGCTGACCGGATTCTCCCGCGATCAGGCCAGGAAGTTGATTGAGGATGCCGGCGGCCGGGTCACAGGGTCAGTGAGCAAGAGCACAGACTACGTGGTGGCCGGCGCCGAAGCCGGATCAAAATTGGACAAGGCGCGCCAGCTCGGCGTTCACGTAATTGACGATCAGCAAATGCAGAAACTGGCTGCGGGTGGAGTGCTGGAGCAGTCTTGACGCTGATGTTGCAAACTTTTTCGGGATCCGATTCAGAAGTTGATTGCTGCCTGCAGCCTCTCGAATGTGGTGTCGAGGGTTTCGGGCATGACCCGGGTCTCGCCGATGGTCCACATGAAATTGCCGTCTCCGAACCAGCGTGGCAAAACGTGCATGTGGATGTGGCCGGCCACGCCCGCTCCCGCCGCCTTGCCGATATTCATTCCCAGGTTAATGCCGTCGGGCTGGTAAGCCTCGCGCAGTGCGCCCTCGACTTTTTGCACCAGCGCCATCATCTCCGCCGCCGCCGCCGGGGCCAGTTTCTGCAATTGATCGACGTGCTCGTATGGCGTGATCATCACGTGTCCGCTGGTATAGGGAAAGGTGTTCAGCATGAGGTAACAGTGCTCGGCGCGATGCAGGATGTAGGCCTTGCGGTCGTTATCCTGCGAAGGCTTTTCGCAGAGGATGCAACCTTCTTCCGCATGGGCAGCGGAGATATAGGCGTAACGCCAGGGGGTCCACAGGTGGTCCATAATTTTCAGCTTACCAGATGAGATTTATCGGGCTCGTTTTTTGGTTTGGTTCTTCGCGGGGATAGGAAGGTGCAAAAGAAAGCTCTGCGAGCGAACCCCCGGGAGTTCAAGCCCCCCTCAACC
>JBBSHD010000388.1:0-1677 GCA_038253455.1 Terriglobales bacterium
CGGTTCATCCCTCCTGTTGGGCTCGGTCGGGTTCGCCTCCCAGATTCCCGTATTCCTCTTGGCTCCCGTTGGAGGCACTGTCGCCGACCGCTACAGCCGTCACCGCATCGTGATTGCCACTCAAGTCGCGTCCATGACTCTCGCATTCATCTTGTCCGGCCTCACCCTCGCTCACAAAGTGCAGGTATGGCACATTTTCGTTCTCGCCGCCTTGTTGGGCCTGGTGAATGCGTTTGATATTCCCGCGCGCCAGTCCTTCATCGTCGAAATGGTGGGCAGAGAAGACCTGGTGAACGCCATCGCTTTGAACTCCTCAATGTTCAACGGCGCACGAATCATCGGCCCAGCCATTGCCGGAATCCTGGTGGCGAGCGTCGGCGAGGGCTGGTGTTTCTTCGCCAATGCGGTCAGCTATATCGCAGTGATTGTCGGCTTACTCCTCATGCACGTGCAGTTTCAGCGCCGCGACCATACCGTCTCGCCATTCGAACACATGAAGGAGGGCTTTCGCTTCGTGCGGCACACTGCTCCCATCCGCGATTTGCTTTTATTACTTGGCCTGATAAGCCTGGTCGGAATGCCCTATGCCGTGCTAATGCCAATTTTTGCTGACAAGATCTTGCACGTCGGAGCACGCGGTCTGGGAATACTCATGGGCGCCACCGGGGTGGGCGCGCTGATAGGCGCATTGCTGCTGGCTACCCGCTCCGGCGTGTCGGGGCTAGGACGCTGGATCGTTGTTTCTACCGCCTCGTTCGGCGTCAGCCTTATCCTGTTTTCCTGGTCGCGTATTTTTTGGCTGTCCACCATTTTCCTGGTCCCGGTTGGCATGTCCATGATGGTGCAGATGGCATCGTCGAACACCCTGATTCAATCCATGGTTCCTGACCGGCTGCGCGGGCGGGTGATGGCCGTCTATTCGATGATGTTCATGGGGATGGCGCCCTTCGGGGCATTATTGGCTGGAGCGCTGGCGCAGCCACTGGGGGCGCCGTTTACCACCACTATCGGCGCCATCGCTTGCCTGGGCGGCTCCGCCATTTTTAGCTGGCGTTTACCCACGCTGCGAGTAGAGGCGCGGCAGCTCATCATTGCGCAAACTGCCGCCGCTGGTGATCCTCCGCAGGAAATGACCGCCAGAGAGATTTCTTGATCCCTTACATCCCTTTTCGTTGACGGAATTCTCGAACCACATCTTTCACGTCGCGATGTTGGCCGTCAACCTGGTAATTGAGGGTTTGCATTTCCTGGTCGGAAATCTTTCCCTGCAATTGACTCAACGCTTCTCCCACTTCCGGATCAAGGCGTAGCGTCTCTTCGCGAACAATCGCCACCGCTTCATAGGGCGGGAAATAGTGCTTGTCATCTTCCAGCACAAATAAATCCAGCGCCGGGATCAAGCCATCGGTCGTGTTCCCGGCCGCCAAATCAATTTGCTTGGCTTTCAAGGCGCGCCCCAGCAGGCCCAGGTCCATGATCCGGGGCGTATCTGCGAAATGCAGGCCATAGGTGGTTGCCAGGCCCTTATAACCATCCGGCCGCTCCATAAACTCGTAGCCGAATCCCGCCCGCCATTGGGGCGCGTATTTTGCCGCTTCCGAAATAGTGTGCAATTGCAAACGTCGGGCATCTTCGCCCCGGATCTCGATCGCAAAAGTATCGTTGAAGCCCAATGGA
>JBBSHD010000389.1:0-1635 GCA_038253455.1 Terriglobales bacterium
AGCATAGACATGGGCCTTAAGTTTTACGTGATGACCTTCGTGCCCCTTGACCGCTTCCGGGTTCTGGATGGTCCAGCTCTTCTGGCCTTTATCGGCGACGAACGAGGCGCCGTCCGCGCTGATCGTGCCTACTATGTTTCTCGTCCGGGCGGCTTTTTTGGCGAACATCGTGGTGGAACAGATGGTGACAAACGCAAGCAATAGCACTAGAACTTTCTTCATTGGGTGGTCTCCTGTTGAACTTGCAAATGGGGAATCCCGCCGATTATAGGCGGAATATTCATCCCGTTACAATGTTTTTTGATGAACCCCGGCGGCCCCGGAGACCGCCCTGCACCGCCCAGGCCGGCTCCTTTGGGATTTGGCGGGGAAGCGGGTGATACCCGCTGAGTTTATTCAGACCAGCAGCGGCGCAAAACATTCCGCCACGTCATTTTGCGGACGGTTCACCAGCGTGCTCACCGGATAACATGCCATGAGCCCGGCCTCGTAGGGGACCAGCAGTTCTCCCAGCCTTGCCGCCTCCGAGGGTGGAGCGTTGAGCCAGGCGTCATAGTGGTTGCGGAGCAGAATCACCGGCATGCGGTCGTGAACGTCGCGCACCATTTCATTGGGAGCCGTGGTCAGGATGGAACAGGATTCGATCAGGTTGCCATCCGGCGACTTCCAGCGGTCCCAGATCCCGGCCAGCGCAAATAAGGAACCGTCTTTCATGCCGAAATGGAAGGGCTGTTTGAGCTTGCCGTCTTTCTTCCATTCATAAAAACCATCGGCGGGAATCAGGCAGCGGCGCTTGTGAAAGCAGTCGCGGTAGGCCGGTTTTTCCAGTACGCTTTCGCTGCGGCTGTTGATCATCTTGTAGCCGATGGAGATGTCCTTCGCCCAGAAGGGTACCAGTCCCCAGCGCAGCACGGAAATCACCCGCGCATCATCCACCTGGCGAATCGCCGCCACCTGTTGCGAAGGCGCTACGTTGTAGCGGGGATGCAGTTCTTCGCCCACCTCGGCTCCGAAATAGGAGGCAACTTTGTCCGCGCGCGTGAGTCGGTAACGGCCGCACATGCTGTTTAAATTGTACCTAAAAGCATGAACTCGCCGTCAGCGGCCGAAGCGCTGACCGAGATGAACTTGCCTTCCCTCTGGCCCGCCCACAACAGGAACCGCCTGAAACGGGAATCAATTCGACCCGCAACCTCAACTCTTTGCCGCACCGGGCATTCGAATGGTTAGAGTTGAAATACCAGAGAGACTCGCCGGGCAGTTCCACAATCGCTACTCTTCGCGTTTATCGGGGAATTAAAAAAATCAAAATCTACCGCGCAACCGCCCCGTACCCGCCATGTGCGCTGGTATTGGCGAAGGATCAACCGGCCGCGACAGGAATACTGGCAATGACGACGATAACTGGCGAGAAAATTACGGGATCGATCCTGGTGGTGGACGATGAACCCGCCAACCGGGAACTGTTACGCGCCCAGTTGGTTTCCGAAGGTTACGAGGTTTTCACCGCCAAAGATGGCCGAGTTGCGCTTGCCGAGTTCGAACGCGTGCAACCCGATCTGGTTCTGCTCGACGTTCTAATGCCGAATATGGATGGCTTTGAAGTATGCCGCATTCTCAAGGAAAATCCTGACA
>JBBSHD010000390.1:0-1519 GCA_038253455.1 Terriglobales bacterium
AAAAAGCGATTGGCCAGGGCGAAGAGAAACAAACCCTCGACCAGGTGTTGCAAACCGCGCTAAAAACTTATACCCCGCTGGAGTTGATCAACAACGTATTGCTGGACGGGATGAAGACGGTGGGCGAGTTGTTCGGCGCGCGCAAGATGCAACTGCCGTCGGTGCTCGATTCCGCGGGAGTGATGAAGGCCGCGGTGGCCTATCTCGAGCCGCTGATGGAGAAGGTGGAAGGCACGCAGAAGGGAACCATCGTCCTGGCGACGGTCAAGGGGGATGTGCACGATATCGGCAAGAACCTGGTGGACATCATCCTCAGCAACAACGGGTACAAGGTCATCAACCTGGGGATCAAGCAGCCGGCCGATACCATCATCGCGGCAGCGCAGGCGCACTCCGCCGACGCGGTGGGATTGAGCGGTCTGCTGGTGAAATCCACCCTGGAGATGAAGTACGTGCTGCAGGACCTGCATACCCAGAAGCTTTCCTTCCCGGTGATCTGCGGGGGCGCGGCGCTGACCCGAAAATATGTGGAAGACGATCTGCGCCGTGAATACCAGGATTCGGTTTTCTACGCGGAAGACGCATTCGCCGGCCTGCACATCATGCAGGATTTGGTGGGTGAGGAATCAGTGCGCGCCCAGCGATTGCTCGATGGCCGCACGGTCAAAGAGTTTGGCAAGGCGGGAACATCGGCGCCGGTAGCAGTGGCCGAGGTTTCGACGGAGCGCTCCAAGGCCATTTCGCCGGCCCCGAATATTCCCCAAGCGCCATTTTTCGGCTTGCGGGTGAAGAAAGACTGGGACCTGCGCGAAGTGTTCCAGTACATCAACGAGACCGCGTTGTTCAAGAACCAGTGGCAGCTTAAGACGGCGTCAGCCACCGATTACAAGCGAATCGTCGAAGAGAAATTTCGCGGAGTGCTGCAGGAATTGGAAGATGAGGCCATCCGTGAGAACTGGTTTGAGCCCAAGGCGGTGTATGGCTACTACCCATGCCTGAGCGAGGGCAACACCATTGATCTGTACGACCACGACGGGCCGGATGCCAGGGTGGTGCAGCAATTCACGTTTCCACGGCAACGAGAAGGGCGCGGGCTGTCGGTCGCCGATTTCTTTCTGCCGCGGGAAAATCGCGCTGACGGAACTCCGTCGCGCTTCGATGTCATCGGCCTGTCGCTGGTGACCATCGGCGACCGGGCATCGGAGATCACCAAGGCGATGTTCGACAGCGGCGACTTTACCCGCTACCTCTACGTGCACGGCTTGAGCGTGGAGACCGCGGAGGCCCTGGCGGAATTGAACCACAAGGTAATGCGGCAGGAGCTGGGCATCGGCGGGGAGGATGCGCCGCGCATCGGCGACTTGTTCCACCAGAAGTATCGCGGGTCGCGGTTCTCATTCGGCTACCCGGCGTGTCCCAACCTCGAAGACCAGGTACAGCTGTTCGCGCTGTTGCATCCCGAGGAAAACATCGGGGTGCGCCTGACCGAGACCTTCCAACTGGAGCCGGAGCAATCGAC